>JAGHUE010000031.1 GCA_018064985.1 Candidatus Colicola faecequi
ATAGCCGAAAGGCAATGCGCAGGTGGTGAAATTGGTATACACGCTACTTTGAGGGGGTAGTGGCTTCACGGCCGTGTGAGTTCGAGTCTCATCCTGCGCACAAAACAATCAGCCTCGCCAAACGGCGAGGCTGATTGTTTGTATTGTCCCAATAAGTTTGCTTATTCTTCCGTTACTTCGAGTACGCCTTCCGAAGCACCATCTCCGAATTCGTCATCGAGTTGCTCGAGATTTTCCATCAGTATGGAATCTTCGAGTGTTCCTTCTTCTATCATCTGCTTGGCTTGCCCGAAAGTGATGGTGTCGCCATTTACGATGATGGTTGCGTCTTCATCCATGTTCTCGAAAATGCGTTCCAACCGTTCGCCCAGATTCTCCATTTTCTCTTCGAACGAGTTGCCTTCGAGTTCGCCTATCGATTTGCAGAAATTGATTCCGAAGATGAATAGGCAGATGAACGAGATGAGCCAGAGGATGATGGAAGTTGTCCAGAAGCCTTTTGCCATCGGCTCATTCGTGCGATTGCGATGGATAGCCCAGGCTATCAGTACGATGATCGGGATAAGAATGGTCAGGATAGCTGCTAGTGCCCCGAACGCAAATGAAGAGAATACGCCTCCGAGGTCAGCTCCCGGGAATACACCCATCAAAGCACCCATTCCGCCGAAAACCAGCCCGAATACAACTCCGAAGATAGCTACGATGAAAGGAAAACAGCAGATGCAGGCAATTGCAATTACCAGCACTTTCAGGCAGCCCCATGGGCCATCGCCTTTGTTCTGCTGCTTCAGATTGCCGTTCTCGTCTACGTTCTCGCGAAGGCGTTCCACTTCCGCTTTGATATTCTCGGCCGATGGCTCTTCTCCTCGCATCTCCAGTCTGCGGGCTGCCGTATTGGCTGCCGGAACGATCAGCCAGAGCAGCAGGTACAGGAAGAAACCGATGCCTTCGAGGAAGAGCAGAAGAGCTACTACGAGGCGAACCCATACGACGTCGATGCCGATCAGTTGTGCGAGTCCGGAGCATACGCCACCGATTACCTGGTGGTCGGTATCGCGGTAAAAACGCTTCTTGCGGGCCGGCTGTGCAGGTTGCGGTTCGGAGGTGGTGTTTGCCTCTTTGCCGTTTGCCGTTTCCGTTTCTTCCGAAGCCTCTTCGCCGTCGGTTATCATTTCGGGAGAACCGAGTTGGGCGGTTACGTCATTCACGAGATTGATGTTGACTACTTCGATGTGGCCGAACTTCAGATGCTGCGAGAAAAGTTCCGCGATACGGGCTTCGATATCTTGCATTATTTCGGTCTTGCTGTCGGAGTCTTCGAGATGCGACTCGATGCTCTTGAGGTATGCGTTGAGGATTTCGTATGCGTCCTCGTCGATGTGGTAAACGATACCGGCAAGATTGATTGTTACTGTCTGTTTCATAATGGTCAGTTTGTGTTAGATAAGTGAGCCGCAACTGATGAAAATGCTGATGGCGGCTATGACAATAGAGGTCATGGTTTATGTGTTATAGTGTTTATGGCTGTGCTGATGGAGTCCCATTCTTTCTCGAGCTCTGCGATGAGTGCCAGCCCTTCTTCCGTGATGCAGAAGTATTTTCGTGGAGGTCCGGAAGTGGATTCCTGCCAGCGGTAGCTGAGCAATCCTGCGTTTTTCATTCGGGTAAGAAGCGGATAGAGCGTTCCTTCCACGACGAGCAGGTTGGCATTTTTGAGTTCTTCGAGTATCTCGGTTGCATATACCTCACGGGATTGGATAATCTCCAGGATGCAGTATTCGAGGATACCCTTTCGCATCTGCGATTTGATGTTGTCTATCATTATTTAGTCTGTTTAGGGTTGATAAATAGGTTTAATGGCAATGAGAGTTGTCAGGGTCGTGCTTCCCTGATGTGCACTTTCTTGATGGGGAGTGCTATTCTGCCCCGGGTTATGCTTCCTTGTTCGGCATGATGAGCGCGAGGATAATGTAGAGGATGAGGCCCGGGAAGCCGGCAAGGAAAGCGCTGCAGAGCGCATAGATTACGCGAACGATAGTAGGATCCATACCTGCATATTCAGCAATACCTGCGCAAACGCCTGCGAGTTTTTTGTCGTTGGACTTGGTGAGTTTCTTTTCCATAATTGTAGTGTTTTAGTGTTTATGTATTTTGTTAATTGTAATTGTAATTGTAATTGGTGCAATTTGCAGTTTGCCGTTGCGGAAGAAGAGGCTGTTTTGCTGTTCCTTTTCCGAATGACGATGCAAAATTATATAAAAATTTAGAACTATGCAATACATAGTACTAGAAAAGTGTAATATTTTGTGAAATAGATATTGTTTTTCGGTTTTTTGTTATGTTTAGGTTGCAAAATGCGTAAAAATTTGGCGTTTCGGGTTAAAATTACTATCTTTGCCGAGACAAAAAAGAACACGAGCTTCCGAAAAGCTCTCAATAATATCAGACAGAAATGAAGATTTACAAAGCGAATATTGTTTTTACTCCGACGAAGGACCGTTTTGAGGTATTGGAAGGCGGCTATGTGGCTGTGACGGATGAAGGACTGGTGGAGGGAACGTATGAAACGTTGCCCGAGCACCTGCAGGGAGTGGCGGTCCGGGATTTCGGCAACCGATTGCTTATCCCCGCGTTCTGTGACTTGCACGTGCATGCGCCCCAGTACAGAAATATGGGTCTGGCTATGGATATGGAGCTGCTGCCCTGGCTGAATGCGTATACGTTTCCGGAAGAGAAGAAGTTTTCCGATCTGAAATATGCGGAAAAGATCTACAGACGGTTTGTGCATGAGCTCTGGATGCAGGGCACCATGCGAAGTGCCGTATTTGCGACCATTCACCCGGAGGCGACTCTGCTGCTTGCCGATCTGTTCAAGGAAACAGGCATGGGCGCGTATGTCGGGCTTGTGGGAATGAACCGCAATTGCCCGGAGGATTTGCGTAACACGACCGAGGATCTGGTGAGAGGAACGCTGGAACTGACGGAATATCTGGAGCGGACTGCAAGGAAAGATCGCGCGGCTGTGAAGGCTATTTTGACTCCGCGTTTTGTTCCTTCCTGTACGGACGACATGCTGGAGGCATTGGGGAAACTGGCAAAAGAATACGGATTGCCCGTGCAGTCGCATCTGAGCGAGAACGTGAACGAAATCGCTTGGGTAAAAGAGTTGGAGCCGCAGGCAGAGACGTATGGCGATGCGTATTACCGCTATGGGCTTTTCGGCCAGACGCCTACGCTGATGGCTCACTGCTGCTATTCGGACGGAAAAGAACTCGAACTGCTGAAGAAGCAGCACGTGTATGCGGTTCATTGTCCGATGTCGAATGCGAATCTGGCTTCTGGAATGGCGCACGTGCGCACGTTCCTGGAGGAAGGAGTGCCCGTGGCGCTCGGTTCGGATGTTTCCGGAGGCAACAACATGTCGATTCTCCGCTCTATACAGTATGCGCTTCAGGTGAGCAAGCTGCTCTATGCAGAGACGAAGGGACAGGCGGTCAATCTGACATTGAGCGAGGCGTTTTATCTGGCTACGAAGTCGGGCGGCTCGTTCTTCGGGAAGGTGGGCTCGTTCGAAAAAGGCTACGAGTTTGATGCACTGGTGGTGGATGATTCGTATCTGAATTACTTGGGTTACCCGCTGATGAACCGTATCGAGCGGTTCGTTTATCTGGGTGACGACAGAGATATTCGGGTGCGTTTCTGCAAGGGTGTGGAGATAGAAGAACCGAAAATGTAAGACAGGAAGACCGGCAATGAGCCGGCCTTCTTTGTGTATAGAAAGTCTTACTCAAGTCTTACTTACGTCTTACTTTTGTCCTGCTTACTTCCTTCTGAAAGTCTGCTCGAAGTCTACTGAAAGTCTACAGTACGTCCACACGGGGAGGGAGAGAAATTTTGTGGGAAAAGGGTGAGGTCAGACAGGCTCTTGCGCGCGCGAGCGAATGCGTGCGTATTATTAGAATAGGTACGTGTATGATGCGTGTACGGGGGTGTGTATGCGAGTGCATGATAGTCAATAAGTTGTGTATTATAAGAAAAATGCATAAAAATGCAATTTTTTTGTCGAAAAACTTGTGTATATCAAATATTTGTAGTAATTTTGCAGTCCGGATTATGGGGTAAACTATGCCCGATCCGCAATAAGTAACTGATATATAAGAAATTAAACAAAAAGTAAGATGCCTACAATTCAACAATTGGTTAGAAAAGGAAGAGCAGAACTTATCGACAAGAGCAAGTCGCCAGCACTTGACAGCTGCCCGCAGCGTCGTGGTGTCTGCGTACGTGTTTACACCACTACCCCTAAAAAGCCGAACTCGGCAATGCGTAAGGTGGCTCGTGTACGCTTGACCAACCAGAAAGAAGTGAATGCTTACATTCCGGGCGAAGGCCACAACTTGCAGGAGCACTCGATCGTAATGGTTCGTGGTGGTCGTGTGAAGGACCTTCCGGGTGTACGTTATCACATCGTTCGCGGTACGCTTGATACTGCCGGTGTAGCTAACCGCCTCCAGCGTCGTTCGAAGTACGGTGCTAAGCGTCCGAAGGCTAAGAAATAATCTTAGCGCGTGATAAGAAACGCAAATCCCAATTTTAACTAACGTTCCCTACGCGGGAACACGAAGAAGAATGGGTTGAATAGGTTGAGTAATCCCCACGAGCTGGAGATGAAGACTGAAACCAACCAAACATCAGCGGAAAGGCAACTTGAGGCTGATTCTTAAACAAAACAAATTACAACAATGAGAAAAGCAAAACCAAAGAAACGCGTGATCCTTCCGGATCCAGTGTACGGTGAAGTAATGGTGGCTAAGTTTGTAAACCACCTTATGCTTGACGGTAAGAAGAACACCGCTTACGGTGTATTCTATACCGCTCTCGAGACTGTTGGCCAGAAGATGGCAAGCGCTGAGAAGCCGGCCCTCGAGATCTGGAAGCAGGCTCTCGACAACATCACTCCGCTCGTAGAGGTTAAGTCCCGTCGTATCGGTGGTGCAACCTTCCAGGTTCCGACCGAAATCCGTGCTGACCGCAAGGAGTCTATTGCAATGAAGAATATGATTCTCTTTGCTCGCAAGCGCGGTGGCCACACGATGGCAGAGAAGCTCGCTGCAGAGATCATGGATGCATTCAACAATCAGGGTGGTGCATTCAAGCGTAAAGAGGATATGCACCGTATGGCTGAGGCTAACCGTGCATTCGCACACTTCCGTTTCTAATATAATTAAGGTACACTAAAGTAATGGCTAAACACGATCTTAGTTTAAACCGCAATATCGGCATTATGGCTCACATCGATGCCGGTAAGACCACTACCTCCGAGCGTATTCTTTTCTATACCGGTCTGACCCACAAAATCGGTGAGGTCCACGATGGTGCAGCAACCATGGACTGGATGGAGCAGGAGCAGGAGCGTGGTATCACCATCACTTCTGCAGCAACGACCGCTTACTGGAACTTCGAGGGTAAGAAGTATAAATTCAACCTCATTGACACTCCGGGGCACGTTGACTTCACTGCTGAGGTAGAGCGTTCTCTCCGCGTCCTCGATGGCGCAGTTGCAACTTACTGTGCTGTAGGTGGCGTTGAGCCTCAGTCTGAGACTGTATGGCGTCAGGCAGACAAGTACAATGTACCGCGTATCTGCTACGTAAACAAGATGGACCGCTCGGGTGCCGACTTCCTTGAGGTTGCTCGTCAGATTCATGACGTTCTCGGTGCAAACGCTTGCCCGATTCAGTTGCCGATCGGCGCTGAGGAGACCTTCAAGGGTGTTATTGACCTTGTAAAGATGAAAGCTATTCTCTGGCACGATGAGACTCAGGGTGCTGAGTACAGCGTAGAAGAGATTCCTGCTGACCTTCTTGCAGAAGCAGAAGAATGGCGCGACAAGATGCTCGAGAAGTGCGCTGACTTCGATGACAATATCATGGAGAAGTACTTCGAGGATCCTTCCACCATCACCGAGGCTGAGATTCGCGCAGCTATCCGCAAGGGTACGCTTACGATGCAGCTCTTCCCGGTAATCTGCGGTTCTTCGTTCAAGAACAAGGGTGTACAGACCATGCTCGACGCTGTTTGCGCATATCTGCCGTCTCCGCTCGATATTGAAGCTATCAAGCGTACCGATCCGCGCTACGAAGGCGAAGAGTGGATTGAGCGTCATCCGAGCGATGACGAGCCTCTTACCGCTCTTGCATTTAAGATCGCTACCGACCCGTATGTAGGTCGTCTCTGCTATTTCCGCGTATATTCCGGTCATCTTGACGCAGGTTCTTACGTATACAATCCGCGCAGCGGCAAGAAGGAGCGTATCTCCCGTATTTTCCAGATGCACTCCAATCACCAGAACCCGGTAGAAGTTATCGGCGCAGGTGATATCGGCGCAGGCGTAGGTTTCAAGGATATCCGCACCGGTGATACTCTCTGCTCTGAGGAAGCTCCGATCGTACTCGAGTCGATCGATTTCCCGGATCCAGTGATCTCCATCTCGGTTGAGCCGAAGTCTCAGGCTGACCTCGCTAAGCTTGATAGCGGTCTCGCTAAGCTTGCTGAAGAGGACCCGACCTTCCAGGTTCGCACCGACGAGCAGTCCGGTCAGACCATTATCTCCGGTATGGGTGAGCTTCACCTCGAGATTATCGTTGACCGTCTGAAGCGTGAGTTCAAGGTAGAGTGCAACCAGGGCCGTCCGCAGGTAGCATACCGTGAGGCAATCAGCCAGGCAGTAGAGCTCCGCGAGGTTTACAAGAAGCAGTCCGGTGGTCGTGGTAAGTTTGCAGATATCATCGTTCGCGTTGAGCCTGCAAGCGACGAAGATCCGGTAGGTCTGACTTTCGTAGACGTTGTAAAGGGCGGTAACGTGCCTAAGGAATTCATCCCGTCTGTACAGAAGGGCTTCACCGCAGCAATGAAGAACGGCGTACTTGCCGGCTTCCCGCTCGATAAACTGAAGGTTACTCTTATGGACGGTTCGTTCCACCCGGTTGACTCCGATCAGCTTTCGTTCGAAGTTTGCGCTCAGATGGCATTCAAGAATGCTTGCGCAAAGGCTAAGCCTATCCTCCTCGAGCCGATTATGAAGGTAGAGGTTGTTACTCCGGAAGAATCGATGGGTGACGTAATCGGTGACTTGAACAAGCGTCGCGGTATGGTAGAAGGTATGGACACCGGTCGCAACGGCGGTCGTATCATCAAGGCCAAGGTGCCTCTGTCCGAAATGTTCGGTTATGTATCTGACCTCCGTACCATCACTTCGGGTCGTGCAACTTCCTCTATGGAGTTCTCGCACTACGATGCACTCTCTTCGCAGCTCGCTAAGGCAGTTCTTACTGAGGCCGGCGGTCGCGTAGATCTGGTATAAAAAACCAAACATGTTGCAACTAAAATTCCTGGGTGTCTCCAAAAAAGACGCCTGGGATTTAGTGCGCAAAACCGAATACTGCCGAAAACCGGTTCTCCAAGCGTATGACTCTTTGAAGAAATCGGTCGAGGCAATTAACAACAAACAAAACAAAATTATGAGTCAGAAAATTCGTATCAAACTGAAATCTTACGATCACAACTTGGTAGACAAGTCTGCTGACAAGATCGTAAAGACCGTAAAAGCTACCGGTGCAGTTGTCAGCGGTCCTATTCCATTGCCAACTCACAAGCGTATCTTCACTGTAAACCGCTCCACCTTCGTAAACAAGAAGAGCCGTGAGCAGTTCGAACTCTCCAGCTACAAGCGCCTTATCGACATCTATCAGAGCAACGCCAAGACCGTTGAAGCCCTGATGAAGCTCGAGCTTGCAAGTGGTGTAGAAGTAGAAATCAAGGTTTAATACCCCAACAATCAACAGAGAGTGCTTACCCTCCAGCTATTGAGAGCTATGGTAAGCCGCCTCAATCTATTAACAAGAAGGTCAAGCGTGACCTTCACAAAACAAAACATTTGAAATGCCAGGATTAATTGGTAAAAAGATCGGTATGACATCGGTCTTCGGTGCTGACGGCAAGAACATTCCGTGCACCGTTATTGAATGTGGTCCTTGTGTTGTAACCCAGATCAAGACTGTAGAGACCGACGGCTATGCAGCAGTTCAGCTCGGCTTCCTCCCGAAGAGCGAGAAGCACACTAACAAAGCAGAAGCAGGTCACTTTGCAAAGGCAGGCGTACAACCGATGACCCACTTGGTTGAGTTCAGTGGTTTTGAACAGGAGCTTCATCTCGGCGACACCATTACTGTCGACATGTTCAAAGAGAACTCATTCGTTGATGTAATCGGCACCTCTAAGGGTAAAGGTTTCCAAGGTGTAGTAAAGCGCCACGGTTTCGGCGGCGTAGGACAGGCAACCCACGGTCAGGATGACCGTCTTCGTGCACCGGGTTCTGTAGGTGCTTGTTCTTATCCTTCTCGTATTTTCCCGGGCCTCCGCATGGCAGGTCACATGGGTGACGAGCGCGTAACCGCACAAAACCTTCAGGTACTTAAAGTAATCCCTGAGTACAACCTTATCATGGTTAAGGGCAGTATTCCAGGTTGTAAGAATTCAATTGTTTGCATCAATAAGTAATTATGGAACTCTCTATCAAAAACATCAAAGGTGAGGAGACCGGTAAGAAAATCGCTCTCAACGAGGCCATCTTCGGCATCGAACCTAACGATCACGCCATTTACTTGGATGTAAAGCAATTCATGGCAAACAACCGTCAGGGTACTCACAAAGCAAAGCAACGTTCTGAAATCGCAGGTTCTACCCGCAAGCTCGGTCGTCAGAAAGGCGGCGGTGGCGCACGTCCGGGTGATATCAAGTCTCCGGTACGCGTAGGCGGTGGCCGTATCTTCGGTCCGGTACCTCGCGACTACAGCTTCAAGCTCAACAAGAAGCTCAAGCAACTCGCACGTAAATCAGCTCTTTCGCTTCGCGCAAAGAACGACCAGATCATCGTTCTGGACGCTATCAATTTCGAAGCACCGAAGACCAAGACTTTCGTAGCAGCTCTCGAAGCACTGAAGCTTGCCGACAAGAAGGCACTCTTCGTAACCGCAGAGATCAACGAAAATCTCTTCCTCTCCGCTCGCAACATCCAGAAGGCTAACGTAATCAACGTTAACGAGCTGAATACCTACGCAATTATGAACGCAGAGGCAGTAGTTCTCCTCCCGGAGACCGTCGCTGCAATCGAAGCAACTTTTAACGCATAAGGAGGTCAAAGTTATGGCAATTATCATCAAACCGATCGTTACTGAGAAAATGACCGAACTTGGCGAAAAGCTCAATCGCTACGGTTTTCAAGTAGAAAGAACTGCCAACAAGGTTCAGATCAAGAAGGCAGTAGAAGAAATGTATAATGTAACGGTAGTTGAGGTTAATACCCTCATCGTAGCTCCGAAGTTGAAGCAGCGCTACACCAAGGGCGGTCTGATCACCGGCAAGAGCGCTTCTTACAAGAAGGCAATCGTAACCGTTGCAGAAGGTGAAACAATCGATTTTTATAGCAATATCTAAGCAAAATGGCTGTACGTAAATTAAAACCCTCTACACCGGGGCAAAGACACAAAGTTATAGGTACATTCAGCGAAATTACCGCTAGTGCACCTGAGAAGTCTCTTGTGTATGGCGCTCGCAAGACGGGTGGTCGCAACCACGTAGGTAAGATGACCATGCGTTACATTGGCGGCGGACACAAGCAGAAATACAGAGTAATTGATTTCAAGCGCAACAAAGATGGTGTACCCGCAGTAGTAAAGACGATTGAGTACGATCCTAACCGTTCGGCTCGCATCGCACTTCTCTTCTATGCTGATGGTGAAAAGCGCTACATTCTTGCACCTAACGGACTGCAAGTAGGTCAAACCGTCGTTTCGGGCGCTGATGTGGCTCCTGAAGTCGGCAACGCTCTTCCGATGGCAAACATGCCTCTCGGTACCCTTATCCACAACATCGAGCTTCGTCCGGGCCAGGGCGCTTCGCTCGTTCGTTCCGCAGGTGTTTTCGCACAGCTCGCTGGTCGCGAAGACAAGTACGCTATCGTAAAGCTTCCTTCGGGCGAACTTCGCAAGGTACTCGCAGCTTGCAAAGCTACTGTTGGTGTTGTAGGCAACTCCGATCACGCTCTTGAGAAGTCCGGTAAGGCCGGTCGTTCTCGCTGGTTGGGCCGTCGTCCTCACAACCGTGGTGTATCTATGAACCCTGTTGATCACCCAATGGGTGGTGGTGAAGGCCGTCAGTCAGGTGGTCACCCACGTTCTCGTAAGGGTCTGCTCGCTAAGGGCTACAAGACTCGCACTCCTAAGAAGCAGTCTAACAAGCTCATTATCGAAAGACGTAAAAAATAACCTACTAAATTAGTGTAAATTATGAGCCGTTCATTAAAAAAAGGACCTTTCATCAATCTGAAACTTGAGGAAAAAGTGATCGCTATGAACGAAAGCGGCAAGAAAGCTGTCGTTAAGACTTGGTCACGCGCCTCTATGATTTCTCCTGATTTCGTAGGTCATACTATCGCAGTTCACAATGGTAACAAGTTTATCCCTGTTTACGTAACGGAAAACATGGTAGGTCACAAGCTCGGTGAGTTTGCTCCGACCCGTACGTTCCGTGGTCACTCGGGTAACCGCAAGTAATCCATTGTATTATTCATTAACAAAATTAAAAAGATTAAGACAATGGGTCAAAGAAAATATAAAGCAGCCGAAGCTCGCAAAGAAGCACAGAAGACTCTGTACTTTGCAAAGCTCAACAACTGCCCGACTAGCCCCCGCAAGATGCGTCTGATAGCAGACATGATCCGCGGCAAGGAAGTCAACCTGGCACTTGGCGCACTCAAGTTCTCCACCAAGGAGGCTTCGCGCAAACTCTATACCCTTCTCAAATCTGCAATCGCCAACTGGGAGGTAAAGACCGGTAAGAAGGCAGATGAGGAGACTCTTTATGTAACGAATATCTACGTAGACGGCGCTGGTTCCCTCAAGCGTCTTCGCACCGCTCCTCAGGGTCGTGGATACCGTATTCGTAAGCGCTCGAATCACGTTACTGTATTTGTAGATACTAAAAAAGAAGACTAATCAAGATGGGACAGAAAATTAATCCAATTAGTAACCGCCTCGGTATTGTCCGCGGTTGGGATTCCAACTGGTTCGGCGGTAAGAACTACGGTGACACTATCCTCGAAGATAGCAAGATCAGAGAGTATCTGAATGCCCGTCTTGCAGAAGCTAGTATTTCCCGTATCGTTATCGAACGTACTCTTAAACTTGTAACTGTTACTGTCTGCACTGCTCGCCCCGGTTTCATCATCGGTAAGGGTGGACATGAAGTTGACAAACTGAAAGAGGAACTCAAGAAAATTACCAAGCAGGATGTTCAGATCAACATCTATGAGGTAAAGCGTCCTGAACTCGACGCAGTCATCGTAGGTACGAAGATCGCTCGCCAGCTCGAAGGTAAGATTGCTTACCGTCGTGCAGTAAAGCAGGCAGTAGCTTCTACCATGCGCATGGGTGCCGAAGGTATCAAGGTGCAGGTTTCTGGTCGTCTCAACGGTGCTGAAATGGCCCGTAAGGAGATGTACAAGGAAGGCCGTACTCCGCTTCACACTCTCCGTGCTGACATCGACTATTGCGAGACCCCGGCAATCACCAAGGTAGGCGCAATCGGTGTAAAGGTATGGATCTGCCGCGGCGAAGTATATGGCAAGAAAGATCTTGCTCCTAACTTCTCGCAGAAGCAGGAGGCTCCGCGCGGCGAGCATCGCCAGGGCGGTGAAAGAAAAGGTTTCCGCAGAAACAAAAAGTAATCCTTTAATTGTTGAACTTTTTAAAGTAGACTAGTAATTATGTTACAACCAAAGAAAACAAAATTCCGTCGCCAGCAAAAGGGCCGCATTAAAGGTAATGCGCAGCGTGGCTGCGAATTGGCTTTCGGTGATTTCGGTATCAAGTCTCTCGGTACCATTTGGCTCACCGGTCGCCAGATCGAAGCTGCCCGTATCGCTGTAACGCGTCATATGCAACGTCAAGGCCATGTTTGGATTCGTGTATTCCCGGACAAGCCAATCACCAAGAAGCCTCTTGATGTACGTATGGGTAAAGGTAAAGGTAACCCAGAAGGTTTCGTAGTACCTTTGGAGCCCGGTCGTATCATCTTCGAGATCGATGGTGTTCCGTTTGATGTAGCAAAGGAGGCTCTCCGTCTCGCCGCTCAGAAACTTCCTATCACAACTAAGTTCGTCGTACGTCGCGACTATGATCCAACCCAAAATGCTTAATTAAGATTATGAAAGCAAAAGAAATTAAAGAATTAACTACTGCTGAAATTGCTGAGCGCCTCGATGCTGAAAAGGCAAAGCTCAACAACATGAAGCTCAACCACACAATTTCTCCGCTCGACAATCCGCTGCAGATTAGGGAGGCTCGCAAGACCATCGCACGTCTCGCAACGGAACTTCGTCAGAGAGAATTAACCAAGTAAAAATTGATTGTCTCATGGAAAGAAACTTAAGAAAAGAAAGAGTGGGAGTTGTTACCAGCAATAAGATGGACAAGACTATCGTAGTTGCTGTAAAATGGAAAGAGAAACACCCCATGTATGGTAAGTTTGTCAACAAGACAAAGAAATACCACGCTCATGACGAGGAGAACACTTGCGGCATCGGTGATACCGTACGCATCATGGAGACCCGTCCGCAGAGCAAAACCAAACGTTGGCGTTTAACTCAAATTATTGAAAGGGCTAAGTAATTATGATACAGACTGAATCTCGTCTTGTTGTCGCTGACAACAGTGGTGCAAAGGAATGCCTCTGCATCCATGTACTTGGCGGTACCGGCAAGCGTTATGCTACCCTCGGTGATACCATCGTAGTTGCTGTAAAGTCGGTAATTCCTTCTTCTGATATGAAGAACGGTACCGTAAGCCGTGCAATCGTCGTTCGCGTAAAGAAGGAAGTTCGTCGTCCGGACGGCTCTTACATCCGCTTCGATGACAACGCTTGTGTCCTGATCAATAACGCAGGTGAACTCCGCGGCAGCCGTATCTTCGGCCCTGTTGCTCGTGAGCTCCGCGCTACCAACATGAAAATTATCTCTCTTGCACCGGAAGTGCTCTAATCGTTTCACTCTAAAAATCTAACAAAAGCAATGGCTAAGTTACATATCAAAAAAGGTGATACCGTTTACGTAAACGCAGGTGCAAGCAAGGGCCAGACCGGTAAGGTACTTGAGGTCCTGGTAGCAGAGAACCGCGCTATCGTAGAAGGCGTAAACCTGGTTTCTAAGTCTCAGAAGCCGAACGCAAAGAACCCTCAGGGTGGTATTGTTAAACAAGAGGCTCCTATCCACATCTCCAATCTCAACGTTGTTGAGGACGGCAAGCCGGTACGTGTAGGCCGCGTAGTGAAGGAAGGTAAGCTCGTACGTGTTTCTAAAAAAACAGGTAAAGAACTTTAATCAAAATGAATACAGCAAGTCTTAAGCAAGATTACAAAGAACGTATCGTTCCGATCTTGATGAAAGAGTTCGGTTACACTACTGTAATGCAGTGCCCGAAGCTCGAGAAAATTGTCCTCAATCAGGGATTGGGTATCGCTGTAGCCGATAAGAAGATTATCGATGTAGCTCTTCAGGAGATGACTGCCATCACCGGCCAGAAGGCTGTGGCACCCGATTCGAAGAAGGATATCGCTAACTTCCATGTTCGTAAGAAGATGCCTATTGGTGTACGTGTTACCCTCCGTGGCGAGCGTATGTACGAGTTCCTTGAGCGTCTCGTTCGCGTAGCTCTTCCTCGTATCCGCGACTTCAAGGGTATCGAGAACAAGCTTGACGGCCGTGGCAACTATACCCTCGGTATCCAGGAGCAGATCATCTTCCCTGAAATCAACATCGATAACATCACCAAATTGCTGGGTATGAACATTACGTTCGTTACCACCGCGAATACTGATGAAGAGGGCTTTGCTCTCCTTCGCGAATTTGGTTTACCTTTTAAAAAGTAATACATCATGGCAAAGGAATCAATGAAAGCCCGCGAGGTAAAGCGTGCAAAGCTCTGCGCTAAGTATGCAGAAAAGCGCGCTCAGCTCCTCAAGGATGGTGACTACGAAGGTCTCCAGCTCCTGCCTAAGAACGCTTCTCCAGTTCGTCTCCACAACCGCTGCAAGATTACCGGTCGTCCGAAAGGCTATATGCGCGTATTCGGTTTGAGCCGTATCCAGTTCCGTGAGATGGCTTCTAAGGGTCTTATCCCTGGCGTAAAGAAGGCAAGTTGGTAAATTAACGAAAAATCCGCATTTGGCTGACAAAATCAGCCAAATGCGGACAAATCTCCTTTCTGCAGTGTATTTTTGCTGATTTGGCCCGATTATTGAAGGTTGAAAAGTGTAAGAATAATAGTGCGGAAATGGCAGAATAGTGTCAGTTCGGCACTATCTTGGTGTGAAAGTTGGCCGTATTAAGACGGCAGCTGAATATAAGTTTAATAAATATTGTCCCGACAGGCGGGATCAATTTAGTTTTATGACAGATCCAATCGCAGATTATCTGACTCGACTCAGAAATGCAATCAAAGCTGGTCATCGCGTTGTTGAAGTGCCGGCATCGAATCTGAAGAAAGAGATCACTCGAATCTTGTTCGAGAAGGGTTATATCCTTTCTTACAAGTTCGTAGAGGATGGCCCTCAAGGCACTATCAAGATTGCCTTGAAGTATGATCCGGTTAACAAAGTTAACGCCATCAAGTCTTTAACCCGTGTATCTACCCCAGGTCTTCGTCAGTATGTAGGTTATCGTGAGATGCCGCGCGTACTCAACGGCCTCGGTATCGCTATCCTTTCTACTTCTAAGGGTGTGATGACCAACAAAGAGGCTCTCGGCCAGAAGCTTGGCGGTGAAGTTATTTGCTACGTATATTAATAGGAGGTTACAAGTATGTCAAGAATTGGTAAATTGCCTATCGCTATTCCTGCTGGTGTAACTGTTACTGTTGATGCAGAAAACGTAGTTACCGTAAAAGGTCCGAAGGGAACCCTCATTCAGGCTGTAAATCCCCTTATTTCCGTAAATGTAGAAGGCGCAGTTTGCACCATAACTCGTCCGAACGACGAAAAGGAAGCTCGTTCTCTCCATGGTCTTTATCGTGCACTCATCCACAACATGGTTGTTGGTGTATCTGAAGGCTACAAGAAGACCCTCGAGCTCGTCGGTGTAGGTTACCGTGTAGAAAATCAGGGTAATCTTCTGCAGTTTGCTCTCGGCTATACTCACCCGATTTATCTCATGCTTCCGGCAGAGGTAAAGGTTGAGACCAAGTCTGAGCGTAACCAGAACCCTCTCGTAATCCTCGAATCTGCAGACAAGCAGCTCCTTGGCCAGATTTGCGCTAAGATCCGCTCGTTCCGCAAGCCTGAACCGTATAAGGGTAAGGGTGTTAAGTTCCAGGGTGAAATTATTCGTCGTAAAGCTGGTAAGTCGGCTGGTAAGTAATTTTTAATCAGTAAATTATTATGAATCAGAAAATAGAAAGAAGACTTAAGATTAAGGCTCATATCCGTACTATCGTAAGTGGTACCGCTGAGCGTCCGCGTCTCACTGTATTCCGCTCTAACAGCCAGATCTACGCACAGGTAATCGACGACACTAAGGGTGTAACGCTTGCATCTGCATCTTCTCTGGCTATCAAAGATCAAATTACCAAAACTGAGAAAGCCGCTCTCGTTGGCAAGGCAGTAGCAGAGGCTGCTATCAAGGCCGGCGTTACCGCAGTCGTATTCGACCGTAACGGTTATCTCTATCATGGTCGTGTTAAACAACTTGCTGATGCCGCTCGCGAAGCTGGCCTCAACTTCTAATAAATGGTGAATAATATGAATAGAGTTAAAACCACAAATGACCTGGAGCTCCAGGAGCGCCTCGTTGCTGTAAACCGTGTAACGAAAGTTACCAAAGGTGGTCGTACTTTCACGTTTGCAGCCATTGTAGTAGTTGGTAACGGCAACGGTATCGTAGGCTGGGGCCTCGGTAAGGCAGGTGAAGTTACTGCAGCTATCTCTAAGGGTACTGAGTCTGCAAAGAAGAACCTCATTCAGGTTCCGGTACTCAACGGTACTATTCCTCACGAGCAGACCGCTAAGTTCGGTGGCGCTCAGGTTCTCCTGAAGCCGGCTTCTCACGGTACCGGTGTAAAGGCAGGTGGTGCTATGCGTGCCGTACTCGAGTCTGTAGGTGTAACCGACGTGTTGGCAAAGTCTAAGGGTTCTTCTAACCCTCACAACCTCGTTAAGGCTACTATCGAAGCTCTCGGTGAGCTCCGTGACGCTAAGATGGTTGCTGCTAACCGTGGCGTAAGCCTCTCTACTGTGTTCAATGGTTAATGCAAACGAATCAACAATAATTTTATTAAATTGTACAAATTATGGCAACTATTAAATTAATGCAGGTTCGCAGCATCATCAAGGCTCCAAAGAACCAGAAGCTCATTATGGAGGCTCTCGGCTTCAAGCACATGAATCAGGTGGTTGAGCACGAAGCTACCCCGTCCATCCTTGGTATGGCAAACAAGGTAAAGCACCTTGTAAAAGTAATTGATTAATTAATCGACGCATCTCGGGCGATAGGGCTATCCGAGTCCGAGATGCCTTAAATATTTGTAAAATGGAACTTTATAATCTCACTCCAGCCGCAGGCTCTACTCACTCAGAAAAACGTATCGGTCGTGGTGCCGGTTCCGGTAAGGGTGGTACTTCTACCCGCGGTCACAAGGGTGCTAAGTCTCGCTCCGGTTATTCTAAGAAGATCGGCTTTGAAGGTGGTCAGATGCCTATTCAGCGTCGTCTTCCGAAGTTTGGCTTCAAGAATATCAACCATGTTGAGTACAAGGCTATCAACCTTTCTACTATCCAGGCTCTCGCTGAAGGCCTCAACGTAGAGAAGATTGGTCTTGCAGAACTTCAGGCTGCAGGTTTCGTTAACAAGACCGCTCTTGTTAAGATTCTCGGCAATGGTACTCTTACCGCAAAGGTAACCGTAGAGGCTCATGCTTTCTCGAAAACTGCAGAGGCTGCTATCGTAGCAGCTGGCGGTCAGGCCGTAAAACTCTAATAAGTTTTATGAGTACCTTCCGCTGAAAGTTTTCGGCGACTTAGGTCTCTGTTAAACCCCAAGATTTTATGAAATTCATTGAAACAATCAAGAATATCTGGAAGATAGAAGATCTCCGCAAGCGTTTGTTGACCACTTTTATTTTCGTGCTCATCTACCGTTTCGGTTCTTTCATCGTTCTTCCGGGTATCGATCCTACAGCGCTCGGCGCTCTGCGTGCTCAAACCGCAGGCGGTCTTATGGCTCTCTTGGATATGTTCTCTGGTGGCGCATTCTCCAACGCATCTATTTTTGCGCTCGGTATCATGCCGTACATCTCTGCATCGATTATTATCCAGCTGCTTACCATTGCAGTTCCGTATTTTCAGAAGATGCAGCAGGAAGGTGAATCCGGTCGTCAGAAAATGAACCAGATCACTCGCTATCTCACCGTAGCTATTCTGGTGCTCCAAGGCCCGAGTTACTTAGTCAACCTGTCTGTACAGATGGCTGCAGTAGGCGCTCCGCTGACTATCGGTTTCAACTGGTTTACAATCTCTTCCACCATCATCCTTTGCGCAGGCTCTATGTTTGTGATGTGGTTGGGTGAGCGTATTACCGACCGTGGTGTAGGTAATGGTATTTCCTTCATCATTCTTATTGGTATCATCGCTCGTTTCCCGGGCGCTATCATTCAGGAGTTCTCTTCTCGTTTGAACGAAGGTGGCGGTCTGGTTGTATTCCTGGCTGAGATCATCATTCTTCTTCTCGTGTTCGCAGCAGCTATCATGCTTGTTCAGGGCACCCGCAAGATCCCCGTACAATATGCTAAGCGTATGGTTGGCAACAAGCAGTATGGTGGCGTTCGTCAGTATATCCCTCTTAAGGTAAATGCTGCTAACGTAATGCCGATCATTTTTGCTCAGGCTATCATGTTCATTCCTATCATGATTGCCGGCTTTACCACCGATGGCTCAAGCAATTTCGTACGTGCTTTCTCTGATAACAATGGTTTCTGGTATAACTTCGTATTCTTCCTGCTCATCATTGCTTTCACCTATTTCTACACTGCTATTATCATCAATCCGCAGCAGATGGCAGAATCCTTGAAGCAGAACAATGGCTTCATTCCCGGCGTTAAGCCCGGCAAGAAGACTGCAGAGTTTATTGATACCATCATGTCTCGCATCACCCTCCCGGGAAGTATATTCCTCGGTGTAATCGCAGTTCTTCCGGCATTTGCCCGTCTCTGCGGTGTCAGCATGTCTTTCGCACAATTCTTTGGCGGAACCTCGTTGCTGATTATGGTTGGTGTAATTCTTGATACTCTTCAGCAAATTGAGAGCCACCTCTTGATGCGCCACTATGACGGTTTCTTTGAGAACGGTTTCCGTATCAAAGGTCGTTCGGGTGCGATGGCATATTAATCAAGTTTTCGCGTAGGATGATTTTTCTCAAGACTGACGAAGAAATCGAACTGATGCGCGAAAGCAACAAACTCCTGGGGATGGCCTATGGCGAAGTAGCCAAGGCCATTGCCCCCGGAGTTTCTACTGCGCAATTAGACAGGATAGCAGAAGAGTTCATTCGTGACCATGGTGGAATACCCTCCTGCAAGGGTTATTACGGTTACCCCGCAACTCTTTGCACTTCGGTAAATGAGGTGGTTGTCCATGGCATTCCTTCCGAGAAGGTAATCCTGAAGGATGGCGATATCATTTCAATCGACGGCTGCGTATTGCTCAACGGTTTCCAAGCCGACTCTGCTTATACGTTTCCTGTAGGGGACGTCAATGCGGAGACGATGCGACTTTTACGCACCACAAAAGAGTGCTTGGCACTAGGTGTGGAGCAAGCCATTGCCGGCAAACGTCTCGGTGATATCGGCTTTGCAGTTCAGCACCATGCTGAGTCTGCAGGTTTTTCTGTTGTTCGCGAGTTTGTCGGACACGGCATAGGCCGCGAGATGCACGAAGATCCTGAAGTGCCGAACTACGGCCGCAGAGGCAACGGCATTGTCTTAAAGGACGGTATGTGCATCTGCATTGAACCGATGATTTGTCAAGGACGTCGCAACCTCATTTTTGAGGCTGACGAATGGACTACTCGCACGGCAGACCGCAAACCGGCAGCTCACTACGAATATTCCATAGCCGTGAGAAACGGCAAGGCAGATATCCTTTCTACATTCGATTACATCAAGGAAGTTCTCGGCGATAGATTCATCTAAGCAACAACTAAATCATTAATATGGCAAAACAAGATTCAATTGAGGTTGACGGCACGATCACAGAGGCATTGTCGAATGCAATGTTTCGTGTAACGCTGGAAAGCGGTCATGTGATTACGGCACATATCTCTGGCAAAATGCGCATGCATTACATCAAGATTCTTCCTGGTGACAAGGTGCGCGTGGAGATGAGTCCGTATGATTTGACCAAAGGACGCATTTCATTCCGTTATAAATAATACTCTTACTCTCATGAAAGTAAAAGCTTCTATCAAGCGCCGTAACGACGACTGCAAGATTGTTCGTCGCAAAGGCCACCTTTATGTTATTAACAAAAAGAATCCTAAAATGAAGATGCGTCAAGGATAAGCGCTCTTTTTAGGAAATTATTTACAAATTTATCCACTAGTATAGAATTATGGCTATAAGAATTGTCGGTGTAGATCTACCCCAGAATAAGATCGGGGAAGTCGGTTTGACTTACATCTACGGAATAGGTCGTAGCAGTGCTAAGAAAATCTTGGCTGAGGCAGGCGTTGACCCAAGCATCAAAGTACAGGATTGGACAGACGACCAAGCAGCTAAAATCCGTGAGATCATCGGTGCTAACTACAAAGTTGAAGGTGATCTTCGTTCGGAAGTTCAGTTGAACATCAAACGTTTGATGGATATCGGTTGTTACCGTGGTGTTCGCCATCGTATCGGTCTTCCAGTACGCGGTCAGTCGACCAAGAACAACGCTCGTACCCGTAAAGGTAAAAAGAAAACTGTTGCAAACAAGAAGAAAGCAACGAAGTAAGAACCAACCAGGTTTCTCCTCTTCCATGCAATATCTTCTGCGGCATAATAATAACGGAATGGCCGCATAGAAATGCAGGAAAACAGAGTGCCTAACTAAAACATCAAACAAAAATGGCAAAGAAAACAGTTGCAACCAAGAAGCGCGTTGTAAAGGTTGAAGGCGTTGGTCAGCTCCACGTTCAATCTTCTTTCAACAATGTTATTGTAACCGTTGCTAACGGTGATGGTCAGGTTATTTCCTGGTCTTCCGCTGGCAAGATGGGCTTCCGCGGTTCTAAAAAGAATACTCCTTATGCTGCACAGATGGCAGCTCAGGATTGCTGCAAGGTCGCTTTTGATCTCGGCCTTCGCAAAGTTAAAGCATACGTTAAAGGTCCGGGTAACGGCCGTGAATCCGCTATTCGTGCTTGCGCAGCAGCAGGTATCGATGTATTGGAGATTATGGACGTAACCCCGATGCCACACAATGGCTGCCGCCCTCCGAAGCGTCGCCGTGTATAATCATTATTCAATTCACATTTAAAAATTTAAGATTATGGCAAGATATATTGGACCAAAATCACGTATCTCTCGTCGATTCGGCGAGGCTATCTTCGGCCCGGACAAGGTGCTCAACAAGCGCAACTATGCCCCCGGCCAGCACGGCGTAAACCGTCGTAAGAAAAACTCTGAGTACGGCACTCAGCTTGCTGAGAAGCAGAAGGCTAAGTACACTTACGGTGTTCTTGAGCGTCAGTTCCGCCTCCTCTTTGCTGCAGCACAGCGCAGCAAGGGTATTACTGGTGAGATCCTTCTCCAGCTCCTTGAGTCGCGTCTCGACAATGTAGTATATCGCCTTGGTATTTGCCCGACTCGTGCTGCTGCTCGCCAGATGGTAAGCCACAAGCACATCGTAGTAGACGGTAAGGTGGTAAACATTCCTTCTTTCCAGGTTAAGCCCGGTATGGTTGTAGGTGTTCGCGAGAAAGCTAAGTCTCTTGAGGTAATTGCTACTTCTCTCGACGGCTTCAACCACGGCAAGTACAACTGGATCGAATGGAATGAGGCTGAGATGGCAGGTAAGTTCCTCAATGTGCCTGCACGTGAGGATATTCCTGAGAACATCAAGGAGCAGCTCATCGTCGAATTGTATTCTAAGTAATTTTTATCCATGTTTGCTCGCTTATTGTGGCAATGCGCTGCGAGCAGCATGAATTTAGTCAAAAAACATTATGGCAATATTAGATTTTATTAAACCTGACAAGGTGATCATGTTGGATTCGTCGAAGACGAAGGGCTCTTTTGAGTTTCGTCCTCTCGAACCGGGATACGGCATTACCGTAGGTAACGCTATTCGTCGTGTACTCCTCGCCTCGCTCGAGGGCTATGCTATCTGCTCGATCAAGTTCAGTGGCGTAGAGCATGAGTTCGCTACCGTTCCCGGTGTTATCGACGATGTAACCAACATTATCCTCAACCTCAAGCAGGTACGATTCCGCAAGAGAGACGGTATTGAAGCCGACGGGGAGACTATTACGGTCCCTGTTGAGAACATGACCGTTCTCAAGGCTGGTGATCTGGCAAAGTATCTCACCAATTTTGAGATACTTAATCCGGAACTTCAGCTCTGCGAAATGGATTCGTCTGCCAAGTTTGAGTTGACGGTTACCATCAACAAAGGCCGCGGTTATATCCCGGCTGATGACAACCGCAACGCTAACGACGAAATCGGTGTACTTGCTATCGATTCAATCTATACGCCAATCCGTAACGTAAAGTACGCTATTGAACCCTACCGTGTAGAGCAGCGTACTGACTACGATAAGTTGACGTTGGAGATCGAGACCGATGGTTCGATTACCCCGAAGGATGCTCTCAAAGAGGCTGCTAAGATCCTCATCTTCCACTTTATGCTCTTCTCTGATGAAAAGATTATTATCGAGGAACAAGAGAAATCTAATAGCTCCGCTCTCGATGAAGAGATTTTGCGCATGCGCCAATTGCTTAATTCTCGTCTTTCGGACATGGATCTGTCTGTACGTGCGCTTAACTGCCTGAAAGCTGCAGAGGTTGATACTCTCGGCCAGCTCGTTAAGTACCACCGCAATGATCTGCTCAAGTTCCGCAACTTCGGTAAGAAGTCTCTCACCGAGCTTGACGAGCTTCTCGAGCGTAATGGCCTTGCGTTTGGTATGGATATCAGTAAATACAAACTTGACAGAGAATAATCTCTGAAAAAATTATTTTAGAACAACAATGAGACACAATAAGAAATTCAATCACCTTAGCCGTACTTCCGAGCATCGCGCTGCTATGCTCTCCAACATGGCTTGCTCGCTTATCATGCACAAGCGCATCAGCACCACGACTGCTAAGGCTAAGGCTCTCCGCATCTACGTTGAGCCGCTGCTCACCAAGGCAAAAGAGGATACGACCGCTAATCGCCGCCTCGTTTTCTCCAAGCTGAAGCAAAAAGAAGTAGTAACCGAACTGTTCCAGAATGTAGCAGAGAAGATCGCAAACCGTCCGGGTGGTTACACTCGTATCCTCCGCACCGGTTTCCGTCTGGGTGACGCTGCTGAAATGTGCATCATCGAGCTCGTTGACTACAATGAGAACATGCTTCAGGACGCTAAGAAGGCTGCAAAGAAGACCACTCGTCGTGCAGGCAAGAAGGCTGCTCCTAAAGCAGAAGAGGCTGCTCCTGAAGCTCCGGCTGCAGAGTAATTCTCTCCCAAACGACAAGGCCGCTCTAATGAGGGGCCTTGTTCGTTTTTTTACATGACTTGAACTGAACTATGACCATGTTCGCTCCGGTTAATATCCGGTTGTCGGACCAGGACAATACGATTTTTTACCATGAAACACATTTTCTACATTCTTTTTACCGCTGTTGTATGCTTGAACGCCTGTGCACAGACGACATCCGTTCCGTATGCAAATGAAGTGGATTCTCTTATCAATTCAGCCGTCCGTGAGTCGAAGATTCCCGGGGCGGTTCTCTGTGTTGTGGTGGGAGATAAGGTACAATATATGCAAGCATACGGCTATCGCCAAGTATATCCGGATACTCTTCCGATGACGATAAGTACGCAGTTTGACTTGGCTTCGCTGAGTAAGATTGTCGGAACGGGTATGTCTCTCATGACTCTGGTTGATAAGGGGCTTATAAACATAGATGATCCTATTACGAAATATCTTCCCGAATATACTCATTATAAGGATGAGACCATTGGCGACGATCGAGATCAGACCGTTCTTGATTTTCTTACACATACATCCGGTCTTCCGGCTTATGCATCATATACAGAACTTCTCAAGGACGAACCGCTTGCTTCTCCGGCCCGCCGCAAAGAGCTGTTGCTGCGATATATGGCAACGTGCAAACGTCGTGCTCCTGCCGGAACGGATGTGAACTACAGTTGCCTCAATTTCATTTCTCTCCAGTATTTGATTGAGAGAGTAACCGGACAGCGTTTGGACGATTTTGCCAGCAAAAATGTATTCAAACCACTCAAGATGAAAAACACATGCTATTATCCGCTTGGTTCAAGCCCCAAACCGCACACGATAATTGCACCTACTGAAAAGATCGCTCCCTATGATCCATCGGCGAAAGTACCCTCCATCATCTGGACCGGATATAAGGATATCCAATATTTCAACCGTAAGCGCACCATTAAGAACAATCCCTGCTACGAGGCTCTGGTTCATGATCCGCTCGCTCGCGAGATAAATGCGGGCGTCAGCGGCAATGCCGGCGTGTTCTCAACTGCAGAGGATTTGTCGCGTATGGCAATATGGATGCTCAATCCGGAAGAAAAGAAAGGACCGATGCGTTCGTCAACGCTCCGGATGATGATGCAAGTGCCGGAGGGCTATGAGGCTTTCGGTCGTGCTCTGTCCTGGGATCAGTCGTCAGACTATGCCGGTTGCAAAGGCAGTAAAACATCCTCGAGGGTAGTCTGCCATACCGGTTATACCGGTACCAGTATGGTGGTCGATCCGGAAAAGAAGGTTGCTGTGATTCTTCTGACCAACCGTGCTCATCCCTCCGATGGAGGTGGCGTGGCTGCTGTCAGGAGAGCCGTGGCTGATGCAATCTTCGGCTGCTATTGATAGGATGAAGCATCCGATTTGACGGATTTTTGAAAAATATCAAGCTGCTCTTGCCAGTTTGAAAAAAAAACAGTATCTTTGCAGATAAATTAACTCATATATCCCGTGCATATAGCAGTTGCAGGAAATATTGGTGCAGGAAAAACCACACTTACCAGAATGCTTTCGAAGCATTATGGTTGGGAAATGCGATTGGAGCCCGTGATGGTGAATCCTTATTTGGAGGATTACTATAGCGATATCCGACGCTGGTCGTTTGCGCTTGAGGTTTATTTCCTCAAGGAACGCTTCCGCGATGTGCTTGAAATCGCAAAGTCGGATCATTCTATTATCCAAGATCGTTCGATTTTCGAGGGGGTATATGTGTTCGTTGAAAATAATTTCCGTCAGGGAAATCTGACAGAGACGGATTTCAATACGTACATGGAGTTGTTTGACCTGATGACGAACGTAACCAAGTATCCTGATTTAATGATTTATCTGAGGAAATCAGTACCTGAACTGGTGAGACAGATTCAACATCGGGGTCGGGGTTACGAGCAGACGATGCAGCTTGACTATCTGGAGGGTTTGAACAACCGATATGAGGATTTTATTTTCAACAAATATAAAGGGCAAGTGCTGGTGATAGAAAGCGACGGCATGGATTTCGAGCATAATCCGGAAGACTTCCGCAAGATCGTAGATAAAATAGACGCTCGCCTTTTCGGTCTTTTTTAACTGACTCAATCGAAATATCAAATAAACCACATAATTTTATTATGCATATAGCAATTGCAGGAAATATCGGCGCAGGTAAGACCACGCTTACGAACATGCTTGCCAAGCACTACGGTTGGATCCCTAAATTCGAACCGGTGGACTTCAATCCGTATATGGAGGACTTCTACAAGGATATGTCCCGTTGGTCATTCAATGTGCAAATCTGCTTCCTTAATAAGCGCTTCAAGGATGTGGTTGAGATAGAGAAATCATCGGATACTGTCATTCAGGACCGGACAATCTATGAGGATGCCCGAATTTTCGCTCCAAATCTTCACGAACAAGGCAATATGTCCGATCGTGATTTCGAAACGTATTGTGATCTTTTCGACCTGATGATGTCGCTTGTCAAGTATCCGGACCTACTGATTTATCTCCGTTCGAGTATCCCGAATCTGGTGGCTCAGATTCAGAAACGCGGTCGTGGCTACGAATCGGGTATACGAATCGATTACTTGCAGGGCCTGAATGACAAGTATGAACGTTGGATTGCCGATTATAAGGGCAAGGTGCTGATTATCGATAAAGATCATATCGATTTTCAGGACAATCCTGATGATTTCCATAAGATTACCAATATGATTGATGCCGAACTCTTCGGCCTTTTCCCGTTCGAGGCGACCGAAGGCGTAGGCAAGGAGATCAAATGATTCAGAAATTTGTAGATTATTTGCGAGTCGAGCGCCGTTATTCGGAGCGCACGATATGGGAATATGAGCGGGACTTGACAGAGTTCTGCTCATTTCTTAACGTGGAAAAAAGTTGCTTTGAGGTCGCATGTGCGTCCCAAGAGGACGTACGCCTTTGGATGGTGGACATGCTCGATCGGGGACTCTCCCCAAGGAGCGTGAAGCGTAAATTGTCAGCTCTGCGTTCTTTCTACAAATTTCTTCTCCGGGTCGGACTTACTTCTGTGGATATTACGCGTTCTTTGGCGACTCCAAAAGCAGATAAACCGTTGCCCGTTTTTTTTAAAGAATCGGAGATAGCAGAAGCGGAATCAGGACTTGCATATGCAGATGATTTTGAGTCAGTTCGTGATGGCCTTATTCTGGAAATACTTTATCAGACGGGGATGCGCCGTGCGGAACTAATAGGGCTATGCGATGCAGATGTTGTTTTGGTTCAGTCTCAGTTGAGAGTTTTCGGCAAACGCAGAAAAGAACGTATCGTGCCTTTTGGCGGAGGACTGAAAGCGCAAATTGAGATGTATGTGGAATACCGTGACGGCAAATTTCCGCCATCGTCGCCGGCAGAACAACCTTTTATAATTAATAATAAAGGTGTCAGAATGACGGCAGGCGTGTTGTATAGGATTGTAAGGAAGCGGATGGGAGAGGTAAGCTCTCTAAAAAAACACTCTCCGCATGTGCTGCGTCATACATTTGCCACTTCCATGCTGAATGCCGGGGCCGATATCAATACAATCAAGACACTAATGGGCCATGCTTCGCTTGTGGCAACGCAGGTGTACACACATACGACTTTCAGCCAGCTTCAAAGTGCGTATAACAAAGCACACCCGCGGGGCAAAAAGAAGGAATAGAGCTCCCGAGTATGTCAAAAACAGACTATTTTGCGATTTTTTTGCATTTTTTTAGCAAAATATTTTGTCAGTTCAAAAAAAAGCAGTACTTTTGCACCGCTTTTCCGCTAACGGAGTAGCTCATACGGGCCAGACGGTCCCGGAGAGTACAAGCAATGCCTCTTTAGCTCAGCTGGTAGAGCACGTGATTTGTAATCTCGAGGTCGTTGGTTCGAGTCCGACAAGAGGCTCTGTTAGGAAAGCAAAACCGGGTAGGTAGGTAAGTGGTTAAAACGGGCAGACTGTAAATCTGTTGGCTTGCGCCTTCGGCGGTTCGAATCCGTCCCTGCCCACTTCTTAAGAGAGGAAATCTCTCGATCCGCGGAAATAGCTCAGTCGATAGAGCACTAGCCTTCCAAGCTGGGGGTCGCGGGTTTGAGCCCCGTTTTCCGCTCAAAACAAAAATAGTGTTGGATAACACTTTGTTGCTGCTTTAGCTCAGTGGTAGAGCGCATCCTTGGTAAGGATGAGGTCCCGAGTTCAACTCTCGGAAGCAGCTCAATTTTTTTTACGAGTAGTTGAAAGGGAGGGGGAAATGCGCCCGAACTTTCGCTTTTCGTTGCATTAGAAACTAAAGTTTTATAATTATAAACAACTCAAATTATTTTTTGAATTATGGCAAAAGAGAAATTCGACCGCTCGAAACCGCACGTAAACATCGGTACCATCGGTCACGTTGACCACGGCAAGACTACTTTGACCGCTGCTATCACCACCGTACTCGCAAAGAAGGGCCTTTCTGAGCTCCGTTCTTTCGACTCGATTGATAACGCTCCGGAAGAGAAGGAACGTGGTATTACCATCAACACCGCTCACGTAGAGTATCAGACTGCAACCCGTCACTATGCACACGTTGACTGCCCGGGCCACGCTGACTACGTTAAGAACATGGTTACTGGTGCTGCGCAGATGGACGGCGCAATCATCGTAGTTGCTGCTACTGATGGTCCGATGACTCAGACTCGTGAGCACATCCTTCTCGCTCGTCAGGTGAACGTACCGCGCCTCGTTGTTTTCATGAACAAGTGCGATATGGTTGACGATCCTGAAATGCTTGACCTCGTTGAGATGGAGATGCGCGAGCTTCTCGGTTTCTATGAGTTCGACGCTGACAACACTCCGTTTATCCGTGGCTCTGCCCTTGGCGCACTCAATGGTGTTGCTGAATGGGAAGAGAAGGTTATGGAACTTATGGACGCTGTTGATACTTGGATTCAGCTTCCTCCGCGTGCAGTTGATAAGCCATTCCTTATGCCTGTTGAGGACGTATTCTCCATCACCGGTCGTGGTACTGTAGCTACCGGTCGTATCGAAACTGGCGTTATCAAGGTAGGTGACGAAGTTCAGCTCCTCGGCCTCGGCGAAGACAAGAAGTCGGTTGTTACCGGTGTTGAGATGTTCCGTAAGCTCCTTGATCAGGGTGAAGCTGGTGATAACGTAGGTCTTCTCCTCCGTGGTATTGACAAGGACGAAGTTCGCCGTGGTATGGTAATTACCCACCCGGGTGTTATCAAGCCGTATAGCGAGTTCAAGGCTTCTGTTTATATCTTGAAGAAAGAAGAAGGTGGCCGCCACACTCCGTTCCACAACCACTACCGTCCTCAGTTCTACATCCGTACCATGGACGTTACCGGTGAGATTACTCTCCCGGAAGGCACTGAGATGGTAATGCCGGGCGATAACCTCGAGATTCAGGTTAAGCTTATCTATCCGGTAGCTTGCAACGAAGGTCTTCGTTTCGCAATCCGCGAAGGTGGCCGTACCGTTGGTTCTGGTCAGATCACCAAGCTCATCGACTAATTTTAGATCGGTAAGTTGATCAAGAAAAAAATCCTGGCGGAGTTTCCGCTTCGCCAGGTTCTACGGAAATAGCTCAGTTGGTAGAGCACTGGTCTCCAAAACCAGGTGTCGGGAGTTCGAGCCTCTCTTTCCGTGCCAAATTTATTAAATTACCGTTCGCTGACGGATTGACTTCAATCATAGGGGTGGGGAAGTACGCCTTGTTGGTTGGAGTGCTTTTGTGGCGAATAAACAGAAATCTACTAGATTATGAAGATAGTTGACAACATCAAAGCATCTTACAACGAGCTTGTTCACAAGACCAGCTGGCCTACTACTAAGGAGTTGGCAAGCAGTTCAGTGGTAGTATTAATTGCTTCCCTTATTCTTGCCCTGATCGTTTGGTTTATGGACTTTTGCTTCGAGTCGCTCATGACCGCAATCTACGGACTTTTCTAATCTGATAGAATCATGGCAGAGAACAACTTTAAATGGTATGTGCTGAAATCAATCAGCGGAAAGGAGCAGAAAGTCAAAGAGTATATCGAGACTGCATGCAAGACCGCTGACCTTGATCAGTACGTTTCTCAGGTGCTGATTCCGACAGAAAAAGTCGTAACGCTTCGCAATAATAAGCGTGTGGTAAAAGACCGTGTATTATTGCCTGGCTATGTGCTCGTAGAGTGCAACTTGACTGATGAATGCTATCCTCGCTTGCGCAATGTTCCGAATGTGCTTGGTTTTTTGAGCAATACTCGTGATCAGAAGCCGTCGCCGGTACGTCAGGCAGAAATCAACAAACTCTTCGGTACGGAGGAGCCTGTGATTGAGGATACTGTAACGGAGGAGACTTACGTTGTAGGCGAGAAAGTTAAGGTGGCCGACGGTCCGTTTACCGGATTCAATGGTACCATCGAAGAAGTATCGGTTGAGAAGAAGAAGCTTACGGTGATTGTAAACGTCTTTGATCGCCCGACTCCATTGGAGCTCGCGTTCAATCAGGTAGTGAAAGAGTAGGAGACATTGTTACGGGTCGTTGACTACTCGGTAGTTATTATCAACTATTAAAAACAAGTAAATTTAACTAATTATGGCTAAAGAAATTGCTGGCTTTATTAAGTTACAGATTAAGGGTGGTGCAGCAAACCCATCACCTCCAGTAGGACCGGCTCTTGGTTCTAAGGGCATCAACATTATGGAGTTTTGCAAACAATTCAATGCCAGAACCCAGGAAAAGGCAGGCAAAGTACTTCCTGTTGTTATCACGTATTACACCGACAAGACTTTTGACTTCGTCGTAAAGAACCCGCCGGTAGCAGTTCAGCTGCTCGAGGCTGCTAAGGTTAAGTCCGGTTCTGCTGAACCTAACCGTAAGAAGGTTGCTTCTGTAACCGAAGATCAAGTACGTGCTATCGCAGAGGATAAAATGTCTGACCTCAACTGCTTCGAGGTAGAGGCTGCTATGAAGATGGTAGCCGGTACCGCACGCTCTATGGGTATTACCGTTAAATAATTAAACTTCAATTAGAGTATGAGTAAACTGACAAAAAATCAAAAGTTGGCTGCCGCAAAGATTGAAGAAGGTAAAGCCTATACGGTAGCTGAAGCAGCTGCCCTCGTAAAAGAAATTACTACCACCAAATTCGACGCTTCTGTCGATATTGACGTACGTCTTGGTGTAGATCCCCGTAAGGCAAACCAGATGGTTCGCGGCGTGGTATCTCTTCCGAACGGTACTGGTAAGGTAGTTAGGGTTCTTGCACTGTGTACTCCGGATCAGGAGGCAGCTGCTAAAGAAGCAGGTGCTGACTATGTAGGTCTGGATGAATATATCGAAAAGATCAAAGGCGGTTGGACCGATGTTGATGTAATCATCACGATGCCTGCTATCATGGGTAAGATCGGTGCTCTCGGCCGTGTCCTTGGTCCTCGTGGCCTTATGCCTAACCCGAAGAGCGGTACTGTAACCATGGATGTTGCAAAGGCTGTTCGTGAAGTTAAGCAAGGTAAGATCGACTTCAAGGTTGACAAGTTCGGTATCGTACACACTTCTATTGGCAAGGTATCTTTCACTGCTGAGCAGATCACTGAGAACGCGCTGGAGTTTATCCACACGCTCATCAAGTTGAAGCCGGCTGTATCCAAGGGTACTTATGTAAAGAGCATTTATCTTTCTAGCACAATGAGTAAGGGTATCAAGGTTGATCCTAAATCGGCTGAATAATCCGCTCTGAAGATCTATCTCTGAATACTTATTTGTTGAATCTTAAAAAGAAATTTTCGAAATGAAAAAGGAAGATAAAACCGCGATTATTGAACAACTGAAGGTACAGCTTCAGGACTACGCTCACTTCTATGTTACCAACATTGAAGGTTTGAACGCAGAACAGACCAGCGACCTTCGTCGTCAATGCTTCAAACAGGAAATCAAGCTCCTCGTTGTAAAGAACACCCTTCTCAAGAAGGCTCTCGAAGGCAAGGAAATTGACGAAGCTTTCTTCGCTGCTCTCAAGGGCAATTCTGCACTTATGCTTTGCAACACCGGTAATGTTCCGGCTAAGCTTATCAAGAGCATTAAGGACAAGAACAAGAAGAATCCTGATGTTAAGCCCGCTCTGAAGGCAGCATTCGTTGAGGGTCAGGCCTATGTAGGCGCTGAGCAGCTCGAATTCCTCTGCAGCATCAAGAGCAAGAACGAACTTATTGCAGATCTGGTTGCTTTGCTCCAGAGCCCTGCAAAGAACGTTGTAAGCGCACTCCAGTCCGGAGGTTCTACTCTCCACGGTGTTCTCAAGACGCTGGGAGAAAAAGAGGCTTAAGTCTCACCCCGATGACGCCCGACCGCTTGATGGAAATGCATCTAACGATCAGGATCCCGCACCGGAAGGAGCGCATCACCACTCAATTAACTTAATAAAACAAACATTTTAAAATTATACGACAATGGCAGATTTGAAAGCTTTTGCTGAACAACTTGTTAACCTTACCGTTAAGGAAGTTAACGAACTCGCACAGATCCTTAAGGATGAATATGGTATCGAACCGGCAGCTGCTGCAGTAGCAGTAGCAGCTCCCGCAGCTGGCGCAGCTGCTGAGGCAGTTGAAGAGAAGACCTCTTTCGACGTAGTACTCAAGAGCGCTGGTGCTGCTAAGCTCGCTATCGTTAAGCTCGTTAAAGAGCAGACCGGTCTCGGCTTGAAGGAAGCTAAGGACCTCGTTGACGGTGCTCCTTCCAAGATTAAGGAAGGCGTTGACAAGGCTACCGCTGAAGCACTTAAGAAGGTCCTCGAAGAGGGCGGTGCTGAGGTTGAACTCGCATAATCATCCTTTCTAAAAAGGTTCAGGTTTAGATCCCGCAGGGGGTCTAAACCTTTTTGTCTTCTTATGACATATTGGTTAAATTGTGTTAAAATTACATAAATCAAACCATTCCCCCTGCAAATATTGTTAAATACTGTTATTAGCACCACAATGCCAGTAAAAAATCAACAAAAGAGAGTGAATTTTGCTTCCGTGCAGAAGCAGATGCCTTTCCCTGACTTTCTGGATATTCAGCTGAAGAGCTTCCACGAGTTCTTCCAGATGGATTCGTCTCCCGAACAGCGTCGCAATGAGGGCCTCTTCAAAGTGTTCTCCGAGAACTTCCCTATTGCGGATGCACGAAACAATTTTATCCTCGAATTTCTTGACTATTATATTGATCGCCCACGCTACACCATTCAGGAGTGTCTGCTTCGCGGTCTGACCTATAGTGTGCCTCTCAAGGCAAAACTTAAGCTCTATTGCACCGACCCCGATCACGAGGATTTCGATACTGTGATTCAGGATGTCTATCTGGGAACCATCCCGTATATGACTCCGCAGGGTACGTTTGTAATCAACGGTGCTGAGCGTGTGATTGTGTCGCAGCTTCACCGCTCCCCGGGTGTCTTCTTCGGCAGTTCTATCCACTCCAACGGCACCAAGCTTTATTCCGCACGTATTATTCCGTTCCGCGGCTCTTGGATTGAGTTTGCAACGGACATCAATAAGGTAATGTACGCTTACATTGACCGTAAGAAGAAATTACCTGTAACCACTCTTCTTCGTGCCATCGGTTTCGAAAGCGATAAGGATATCCTTGATTGCTTTGACCTGGCTGAAGAAGTTAAGGTTAACAAGACCAACATGGCCAAGATGGCCGGCCGCAAACTCGCAGGTAATGTAATGCATGCCTGGACTGAGGATTTCGTAGACGAAGATACCGGCGAGGTTGTTACGATCGAACGTAACGAGGTAATCGTTGAGCGCGAGACCGAACTCACCAAAGAACTCTGCGAAACCATTCTCGAGAGCGGTGCCAAGACTATCCTTCTCCACAAGGAAAGCGGTGAAGAGGAAGATTTCGGTATCATCTTCAACACCCTCCAGAAAGACCCGTCGCATTCCGAGAAAGAAGCAGTGCTCTATATCTACCGTCAGCTCCGCAACGCAGAGCCGGCCGATGATGCTACTGCACGTGAGGTTATCAACAACCTCTTCTTCTCCGAGAAGCGCTATGACCTCGGTGAGGTAGGTCGTTATCGTATCAACCGTAAGCTCGGCCTTACTACCGATATGGACGTTAAGACCCTCACTAAGGAGGATATGATCGAGATTATCAAATATCTCGTTAAACTTATCAACTCCAATGCTGAGGTTGACGATATCGACCACTTGTCCAATCGTCGTGTCCGCACTGCAGGTGAGCAGCTCTATAATCAGTTCGGTGTAGGTCTTGCTCGTATGAGCCGCACCATCCGTGAACGTATGAACGTTCGCGATAACGAGGTGTTTACTCCGACCGACCTGATCAACGCTAAAGCGATTTCTTCCGTTATCAACAGCTATTTCGGAACCAACGCGCTTTCTCAGTTCATGGATCAACAGAACCCGTTGGCTGAAATCACTCACAAGCGCCGTATGTCGGCCCTTGGCCCCGGCGGTTTGAGCCGTGATCGTGCCGGCTTCGAGGTGCGAGACGTACACTATACTCATTATGGTCGTCTGTGCCCGATTGAGACCCCGGAAGGTCCGAACATCGGTCTTATCTCTTCGCTTTGCGTCTATGCAAAGATCAACAATCTCGGTTTCATTGAGACTCCGTATCGTAAGGCAGAGGGTGGTAAGGTGGATCTCTCCGATGAGGGTATCGTTTACCTGACTGCTGAGGACGAAGAAAGCTCGATTGTAGCTCAGGGTAACGCTCCACTTGCTGAGGATGGTAAGTTTATCCGTACTCGTGTAAAGAGCCGTTACAAGGATGATTTCCCAGTAGTAGCTCCGGATGAAGTGAACCTCATGGACGTGGCTCCTTGCCAGATTGCATCTATCGCAGCAGCGCTCATTCCGTTCCTCGAGCATGATGATGCTCACCGTGCCCTCATGGGTTCGAACATGATGCGCCAGGCAGTTCCTTTGATCAAGCCGGAAGCTCCTATCGTAGGTACCGGTATTGAAGGTCAGCTTATTGAAGACAGCCGCACTCAGATTGTAGCAGAAGGCGAAGGCGAGGTTATTTATGTAGATGCCGACAAGATCTGCATTCGCTACGACCGCACCGACGCAGAGGAATTCATCAGCTTCGATCCTGCAGAGAAGGAATACCGCCTGCCGAAGTTCCAGAAGACCAACCAGAATACCACCATCGACCTCCAGCCGATCGTTCGCAAAGGTGATCGCGTAGAAGCAGGCCAGATTCTCACTGAAGGTTATGCTACGCAGGCCGGAGAACTTGCACTCGGCAAGAACCTGAAGGTTGCTTACATTCCTTGGAAGGGTTACAACTACGAGGATGCTATCGTGCTCTCAGAGCGCATTGTCCGCGAGGATATGTTCACCTCTGTTCACGTAGTGGAAGAACTCCTTGAAGTTCGCGAGACCAAGCGTGGTATGGAAGAATTCACTTCCGATATCCCGAATGTCTCCGAAGAAGCAACCCGCAACCTTGACGACCATGGTATTATCCGCATCGGTGCTCATATCGAGCCGGGTGACATCATTGTTGGTAAGATTACTCCGAAGGGTGAGTCTGATCCGAGTCCGGAAGAGAAACTGCTCAAGGCTATCTTCGGTGACAAGGCTGGTGATGTGAAGGATGCTTCGCTCAAGGCAACCCCGTCGCTTGATGGTGTAGTTGTGGCAAAGAATCTCTACAAGCGCAATATCAAGGACCGCCGCGAGAAGCTTGAGGAGAAGGTTCAACTCGCAGAACTCGATCAGAAGAACCAGGAAGCTGTAGAGGCTCTCAAGAAGGAACTCATTCACAAGCTGCTCGTGCTTACCGCAGAGAAGCCGTCGGCAGGTGTGAAGGACTTCATGGGTACTGAGCTTGTAGCAAAGGGTGCTGCCTTCACTGAAGAGAACCTCAATCAGATTGATTATACCACCGTATTGCTCAATAAGTGGACTGCTGACGACAAGAAGAACGACCTCATCCGTCGTTGCATCATGAACTACCTCGTCAAGCTCAAAGAGTACGATGCTCGCCTCAAGCGTGAGAAGTTCAACCTCACCATCGGTGATGAACTGCCGAACGGCATCATCGAGATGGCTAAGGTTTACATCGCTAAGCGCCGTAAGATCCGCGTAGGTGATAAGATGGCAGGTCGCCACGGTAACAAGGGTATCGTATCGAAGATCGTTCGCGTAGAGGATATGCCGTTCCTCGCTGACGGTACTCCGGTAGATATCGTGCTCAACCCGCTGGGTGTACCTTCCCGTATGAACATCGGTCAGATTTTCGAGGCTGTGCTCGGTTGGGCCGGTCACGAACTCGGTGTCAAGTTTGCCACCCCGATTTTCGACGGTTGCACCATGGATGCCCTTGACCAATGGACCGACAAAGCCGGTCTTCCTCGCTCCGGTAAGACCTACCTCTATGACGGTGGAACCGGTGAGATGTTTGACCAGCCGGCAACAGTAGGCGTTACTTACTTCATGAAGCTTGGCCACATGGTTGACGACAAGATGCACGCACGTTCCATCGGCCCGTACAGCCTTATCACCCAGCAGCCGCTCGGCGGTAAAGCTCAGTTCGGTGGTCAGCGTTTCGGTGAAATGGAGGTTTGGGCGCTCGAGGCATTCGGCGCCGCACATGTGCTCCAGGAGATTCTCACCGTCAAGTCCGACGATGTTACCGGCCGTGCCCGCACCTATGAAGCTATAGTAAAGGGTGAACCGTTCCCGACTCCGGGTCTGCCCGAGTCCTTCAACGTGCTTCTCCACGAGCTCCAGGGTCTTGCACTCTCCTTCAAGATGGAATAATCAGGTTTCGTTAATCTTTAATAGGCAATAACAATGGCTTTTAAACAAGATAATAATAAAAAGAACGGCTTCACCAAAGTCACCATCGGTTTGGCTTCGCCTGACGAGATTCTCCGTCAGTCGAGCGGCGAGGTGCTCAAGCCGGAAACGATCAACTATCGCACCTATAAACCTGAGCGCGATGGCTTGTTCTGCGAGCGCATCTTCGGTCCTACCAAGGATTATGAGTGCTACTGCGGCAAGTATAAGCGAATCAAGTACAAGGGCATTGTCTGCGAGCATTGCGGTGTGGAAGTGACCGAAAAGAAAGTGCGCCGCGAACGCATGGGTCATATCCGTCTGGTCGTTCCTATCGCTCATATCTGGTATCTTCGCAGCCTTCCCTCCAAGATGGCCGCTCTTCTCGGTATCCCGACCAAGAAGCTTGAGACGGTAATCTATTACGAGAAGTACATCATTATCCAGGCCGGTGAACTTGATGGCCAGGAACTCGGCAGCGAGATTGTAGAAAACGGTATGCTCCTCGATGAGGATCAGTATCAGGAACTCCTCGGCCGCCTTTCTCAGGACAACGATCTCCGCGAAGATGACGATCCTCAGAAGTTCATCGCCAAGATGGGTGCTGAGGCTATCTGCGATCTGCT
>JAGHUE010000040.1 GCA_018064985.1 Candidatus Colicola faecequi
TTTTTAGTATTCATTCGCTCGGTTGTGTAGTGTAAAGATGTCTATAGGCCGGGCCATAAAACAAAATCAAAGTGGAAACTTTAAGCCAGAAAACCATTTCCGTAAGCAAAGAAGCTGCTTACGCACAGAAGGGTTGGGTTGTAATCGACGCTGAGGGCCAGATCCTCGGCCGCATGTGCACGAAGGTTGCTAAGATCCTCCGTGGCAAGTACAAGCCATGCTTTACCCCGAATCAGGACTGCGGTGACAACGTTATCATCATCAACGCAGACAAAGTTCAGTTGACCGGTAAGAAAATGACCTATCGCGTTTATATCCGCTACACGGGTTATCCAGGTGGCCAGCGCTTCAGCACCCCTGAGCAGGAACTCAAGAAGAACTCCGCTAAGCTCCTTACCAAGGTTGTTCGCGGTATGCTTCCGAAGAACCGTCTCGGCGACCGCCTCATCACCAACCTCCATGTATTCGCTGGTCCGGAGCACAACATGCAGGCTCAGCAACCTAAAGTTATCGACATCAACACCCTTAAATAATAAGCATCAATGGAAGTAGTAAACGCACTCGGAAGACGCAAAGCTGCAGTTGCTCGCGTTTTCGTTACCGAAGGTAATGGTACGATCACTATCAACAAGCGTGACCTCGCTGTTTATTTCCCCTCGTCCATCCTTCAATTCATCGTTAAGCAGCCGTTGAACAAGCTCGGTGTTGCTGAAAAATACGATATCAAAGTTAACCTCGATGGTGGTGGCTACAAAGGCCAGGCTGAGGCACTCCGTCTCGCTATCGCTCGTGCACTCGTTAAGATCAATCCGGAAGACAAGACCGTTCTCAAGGCTGAAGGCTTCATGACCCGCGATGCTCGTGAGGTAGAACGTAAGAAGCCGGGCCAGCCGAAGGCTCGCAAGCACTTCCAGTTCTCGAAGCGTTAATTTTTTACCCATACTCCAAATCGCTCGGATGCCCTCGCGGCCTACCGGGCGATTGTTGTGGGTGGCCTAAAGGCTTCACGGCAGACTTTTCTGCATAGCAGAAGCCTTGCAAAAGGGCTCATTGTTCAAGCTCTCTTGTCATGGTTTTCTTCACCCGCAGCTACGGATTATAATTTCTATTATCAACAATCAAATCTCTTTTTTCAAAAAAATGGCACGTACCAATTTTGAACAACTGCTTGAAGCAGGTTGCCACTTCGGCCACCTCAAGCGCAAATGGAATCCCGCTATGGCTCCCTACATCTTCATGGAGCGCAACGGTATCCATATCATCGATCTCAACAAGACCGTAGTAAAAATCGACGAAGCTGCTGAAGCTCTCAAGGCTATCGCTCGCAGCGGCCGCAAGATCCTCTTCGTTTCTACCAAGAAGCAGGGCAAGGACGTTATTGCTGCTGCTGCTCAGGAAGTAGGCATGCCTTACATCTCCGAGCGTTGGGCCGGCGGTATGCTCACCAACTTCCCCACCATCCGCAAGGCTGTTAAGAAGATGACCTCCATCGACAAGATGATGACCGACGGCACCTTCGACAACATCTCCAAGCGCGAGAAGCTCCAGATCACCCGCCAGCGCGAAAAGCTCGAGAAGAACCTCGGCTCTATCGCTGACCTTACCCGTCTCCCGTCTGCTCTCTTCGTTGTTGACGTTATGAAGGAGCACATCGCTGTTGCAGAGGCACAGCGTCTCGGTATTCCTGTATTCGCTATCGTGGATACCAACTCGAATCCCAACGACGTTGACTACGTAATCCCTGCTAACGACGACGCATCTTCTTCTATCGAGGTTATCCTCGCTGCTGTTTGCGGCGCTATCAAGGAAGGCCTCGAAGAGCGCAAGGTAGAGAAGGCAGACGAAAACGCAGCTGCTGCTGAGGCTAAGGAAGAAGCTCCGGCACCCAAGGAGCGCCGCCAGCGCGTTCGCAAGGCTGCTGCTGAGAAGGTAGCTGACGCTGAGTAATCTACAGCAAAACGATATAGAAGCTACGGCCCACGGGCTGTAGCCTCTATATTTTCTTACTTTTTTATCCACCCATTTTTGAACTTTTAAAATCTTACACATATGGCTGTTACATTGGCTGATATTAAGAAACTGCGCGACATCACCGGCGCAGGTATGATGGACGTAAAGAAGGCGCTCGAAGAAGCTAACGGCGATTTCGAGGCTGCTAAGGACCTCCTCCGCAAGCGCGGTCAGGCTATCGCTGCTAAGCGTTCCGACCGTGAGGCTTCTGAAGGCTGCGTGCTCGGCAAGGCTGCTGAAGGCTTCGCTGCTATCGTTGCTCTCAAGTGCGAGACCGACTTCGTTGCTAAGAACGCTGATTTCGTTGCTCTTACCAAGAAGATCCTCGACATCGCTATCGCTAACAAGCCGGCTGACCTCGCTGCTCTCCTCGCTATCAAGACCGACAATGGTCTCACCGTTGCTGAGCTCGTTACCGAGCGTTCCGGCGTTACCGGTGAGAAGATGGAGCTCTCCGACTACGCTTTCGTAGAAGGTGCTTGCGTTGACGCTTACAACCACCTTGGCAACAAGCTTTCTTCCCTCGTTCTCTTCGCTGAAGCTGACGCTAACATGGAAGCTGTTCACGGTGTAGCTATGCAGGTTGCTGCTATGAACCCGCTCGCTCTCGACTCCGATCATATCTCCGATGAGGTTAAGGCTCGCGAGCTCGCAGTTAACATCGACAAGACCAAGGCTGAGGAAATCCAGAAGTTCGTTGAGAACGCACTCAAGAAGGCTGGCATCAACCCCGCTCACGTTGACTACGAAGATCACATCGAGCCCAACATGGCTAAGGGCTGGATCACCGCTGAAGACGCAGCTAAGGCTCGCGAAATCAAGGCTACCGCTGCTGCTGAGGCAGAGGCTAACCTCGAGAAGCAGGCTAAGAAGATCGAGATGATCTCTCAGGGCCGTCTCCAGAAGTACTTCAAGGAGAACACCCTCATGGATCAGATTTACGTTGGCAACGACGATAAGCTCCCCGTTAAGGAGTTCCTCGCTAAGAACAAGGTTACCTGCCTCGACTTCAAGCGCATCACCCTCAACCAGGAGTAATCCTACTGCCGTATCCTGCAAGTTCGCTTGCAGATCAGCATACAAAAGAAAAGCAGCTGAGTAATCGGCTGCTTTTTTTGTGCCCTATGCCTGGATGGCGTAGCACTCCATCTGCTTTTAGTATCCGGCGCTCGGTTGACGTAACCCACCATCTGCTTTTTTTTGTGCGTTATTGCTTGCACATGTCGCGAAAATTGCGTAATTTTGAAACTGCAAAATATCCTTCCGAGTCTTTTTGTAATTCTTTTCTTCTACCATGGCAGAAAAACAACGTCTTCTCGCACTCGATGTGCTGCGCGGCATTACCATTGCCGGCATGATTACGGTCAACAATCCCGGCTCATGGGGCCATATCTTCGCGCCTCTCGAGCATGCGGAGTGGAATGGCTGCACGCCTACCGACCTCGTTTTCCCTTTCTTTATGTTCGTGATGGGTGTAGCGATGTATATCAGCTACCGCAAGTATGATTTCCGCCTTACCGCCCAGACTTTCGGCAAGCTCTGCTACCGCCTCCTGATGATCCTGCTCGTGGCCTACGGCCTTAGCCTCATCAGCCGTCTGCTCCGCGGCATCTACGCCGACGATTTCTGGGAGTACATGAAGGGTTGGCTCCCGAATATGCGCCTTACGGGTGTATTCCCCCGATTGGGCCTCACTTCCTTCTTCGGCGGCCTTCTCCTGCTCACTTTCAAGCCGAAAAACATCCCATGGGTGGCAGCCGTCATCCTCGTGGCGTACTGCCTCCTTATAGCGCTCACCAACTCGTTTGAATGTACGGCGGACAACGTGATTGCACGCTTCGACCTCGCTCTCCTCGGCGACGACCACCTCTATCATCTCACCAACGAAGCGGGCGAACGGGTGCCGCTTGATCCGGAAGGCCTCCTCTCCACTATTCCGTGCTTCGCGCATGTGCTCATCGGTGCCTATGCCGGCAAGCTGATTATGTCGGTGGAAGACAAATGGCAGAAAGTCAACCGCCTCTTCATCATGGGCACGATCCTCATGTTCGCGGCTTTCCTGCTCGATTATGCTTTCCCGATCAACAAGAAGATCTGGTCGGCAAGCTACGTGCTGCTTACCTGCGGCCTCGCCTCCAATCTGCTTGCGCTTCTCATATGGATTATCGATATCTGCGGCAAGAAGCGCTGGAGCGTTTTCTTCGAGTCGTTCGGCGCCAATCCGCTCTTCATCTACTGCCTCTCCGCTCTCTTCGTATATCTGATGGGCGCTATCCGCTTCACCTTCAACGGTGAGCCTTGCAATCCGTGGAGCTTCTACTACAAGTATTGCATGGTGCCGCTCTTCGGCGATACGCTCGGCTCGCTCGGTTCGGCTCTCACGCTCGTAGCGCTCATGTGGTGCATCGCTCATCCGCTCTACCGCAAGCGTATCTATATCAAGATATAAGCGCCCGGCTCGCTTTGTTTCTGGATACATTATCCGCTTTGCTTGATGGCAATAAGAAAAGGCTGATCTCATGTGAGGTCAGCCTTTCTTGTTTGGATTATCGCTTGCAGAATTGCATTCCTGCATGATTTTTTGTCTGATAGCGGAATGGTCAGTTGTGCGATTTCAGGTTCTCTATGTCTTTGTGGATCTGCTGCTTGAGCACTTCCATCGACGGAAATTTCTTCTCTGCGCGGAGATAGCGGGTCAGGCGGACAGACAAGTGCCGGCCGTAGAGGTCGCCCTCCCAATCGGGGATATGGGCTTCTACGGTGGTCTGGCGGCCGCCTACCGTGGGATTCGTGCCGATATTGACGATGACGGGCGTGTCGTTGAAGCCGAGCTCTTCGTCGGTCAGCAGGGCCGCATAGACGCCGCTGAGCGGGCAGAGCTTGTCGGAGGCCACGTGGATGTTGGCAGTGGGGAAACCGATGGTGCGGCCCAGATGACGGCCTTCTACCACTTCGCCCGAGAGCGTGTATGCGTAGCCGAGCATGAGGTTGGCTTCCTCTATCATGCCGCTGAGCAGGGCCTTGCGGATCTTGGTGGAGGAGGGCACAAGGCCGATCTCGCTGTCGGTCAGTTGCGGCAGCTCGATGAGCTGCATCCCTATCTTGTCGGCAAGGGCCTGATAGTCGGAGAAATGCGCGAGGCGGTCGCTGCCGAAGTGGTGATCATACCCCATGAGGAGAATCTCCACACTGCACTGGCGATGGAGGATGAGCATGAACTCTTCGGCCGTCATGTCTTTGATGATGTCGAAACTGAAGGCGAAGATCTCGTCCACCTGCTGTTTTTTCAGCCGTTCCACGCGCTCCTGATAGACAGTGAGGAGCGGAAGCTCAGCGCCCTGCAGCACTTTCTGCGGGTGCTCGGTGAAGGTAATCACGGCCGACTGCAGCCCCGTTTGCCGGGCTACATTGCGAAGCCGCTCCATCACGAACTGATGTCCGCGATGAACGCCGTCGAAGAATCCTATGGTAGCTGCGTATGCCAATGAAAAGTCTTATCTGAGTCTTATGGAAGTCCGTAGTAGTACCAATGTAGTACCAATGTAGTACCAATGGACGTCGCATGGACGTCTTATGCAAAGAGCTCTACGTCCTGAGCCGTGATGGTGGGCCCTGCGAGGATGATCAGACGCTCCACTACGTTGCGGAGCTCACGGATATTGCCGGTCCAGTCGCTCTTCTTGAGTGCCTCCATGGCGCTCTTGTCGAAAGTCTTGGGGGCCGTACCCTGGTCGGCACAGATGATCTCTGCGAAATGCTCTACGAGCAAGGGGATGTCTTCCTTGCGGTCGCGGAGGGCGGGCACGTGGATGGGAATGACCGAGAGGCGGTGGAAGAGGTCTTCGCGGAAATTGCCGTTCTCGATCTCTTTCTTGAGGTCTTTGTTGGTGGCTGCCAGTACACGTACGTTCACCTTGATGGCTTTGTCGCCGCCCACGCGGGTAACTTCATTCTCCTGAAGGGCGCGGAGCACCTTGGCCTGAGCCGAGAGACTCATGTCGCCGATCTCGTCGAGGAAGAGGGTGCCGCCGTCGGCTTGTTCGAACTTGCCAGCCTTATCTTTGATGGCGCCCGTGAAGGAGCCTTTCACGTGGCCGAAGAGTTCCGATTCGATGAGCTCCGACGGGATGGCTGCACAGTTGACTTCCACCATCGGTTGGGCTGCGCGGTTGGATTCTGCGTGGATGAGGCGGGCTACTACTTCTTTGCCTGTTCCGTTTTCGCCCGTGATGAGCACGCGGGCATCGGTAGGAGCCACCTTGTGGATCATCTCGCGTACGCGCTCGATAGGTTCGCTCTCGCCCACCATCTTGTACTTGGTGCTGACTTTCTTGGTGAGCACTTTGGTCGACTGTACGAGGGTCTTCTGCTCGAGGGCGTTCTTGGTGGTGATGAGCAGTCGGTTGAGGTCGATCGGTTTGGTGATGAAATCGAAGGCGCTCTTCTTGATGCAATCCACGGCCGTTTCGATGTCGCCGTGGCCCGAGATCATCACGATCGGGCACTCTATTTCCGATTCGCGGAGGGCTGCCAGGAGCTCCATGCCGTCCATCTCCGGCATCTTGATGTCGGAGAAAATGAGGTCGAACTGCTGCTGCTTGGCTTTTTCCAGGCCCAGTTTGCCGTTTTCTGCCACTTCCACGTTGTGGCTTTCGAGTTCGAGAACTTCTTTGAGCGTATTGCGGATCGGACGCTCGTCGTCAATGATGAGTATTTTTGCCATAATCGAATGTGTTTCCTGATGGATGTTTTCCTTTGTTCATCGGTCAGATGAGCCCTTCCGGGAGATTGAGGAAGAGCTGCCGTGTGCCGTAGTTGATGTCTTCCACGAAGTCGTCGTGTGCGGGGATTACCGCGCCCGAATCGAGGAGGAAGAGGGTGTTGATGGTGGATTCGTCGACGTCTTCTATGATGCCTATCGGTCCGGCATTGACGTCGATTACGCTGAAGCCGATGAGGTCCTGCATGGTGAGTGCTTCCTCTTCATGCTCGGTGATATCGGCCCGGCGCATCCACACTTCGGTGCCCACGAGAGCGGCCGCCTTGTCTTCGGTATCGATGTCGCGGAGGGTGAGGATGTAGGCTTCTGCGTTTTTCTCGCGCCAGTCGTCAAGACGGAAGGGCACGAAGATCCGGTTGATGCGGAGCATCAGAAACTCCGGATCGGCTTCCGCCAGAAACTCCTGGTCGGTCTGACATTGCAGACAGCCCGATTTGCCGTGAGTGCGGGAGATGTAACCTATCTGTATGAGTTCGGATTCGAGGATCATGGAGTGATGCGGAGTTTGCCGTTGAGATTGTTGTACATGGCGTGATAGGGACGCAGCCGCTCGTTGGAGATGCCGCGGGTGGGAGTGCCGAGCCCGTAGGAGATGTCGTAGTCTTCGCCGCAGGTAGGGCAGTGCATGTAGAAGCCGCCGTCCCATTCAACGGGAGCGTTGCGTTTCACGCAATGCGGGCAACAGAGGTCGCATGCGTGGTATTGGTTGTCGAAGGCCGTGTAGACGAGGATGCCCGCGTAGCCGACGGCTTCGGTGGGGAAGCGGGGCGTAGTGAAGCTCATGCAATCGATGCCTCCGCTCGGGGTGAAATGCGGAAATTCGCCCAGGATATTGAGCTCCATGCCCACAGGGTAGGAGGGAACGCTGCTGACGAAGGTGGTGTTCTCGCATCCCAGGAGCAGCAGAGTAAGCATTATGATGAGTGAAGCGCGTTTCATTCCACAGGTTCTTCTTTGGCTGAGCAACCGATTCTTTATCAGTTGCTTACGGCGCTGAGGTGAATCTCGAAGATAAGGGTGGAGTAAGGCGGAATAAACGCCTGACCGCCCTCCGTACCCGAACCGTCTTCGCCATAGCCGAGGTCGTAGGGGATGTAGAGGATGATGTCGCCGCCCGCATAGATTTTCTTCAGGCCTTCGGTGAAGCCCTTTACGGTTTGCGCGAGGCTGAGTTGTGCGGTCTGGCTGGCATCGAACTGATAGCCGTTGATGAGGTGGCCCTTGTAGTCGATCAGTACCTCGGAGTAGGAGTTCGGACGCACGTCGGTGGGGTTGCCCATGTAGAGGATCTTGTATTGCAGACCGCTCTCGGTAACCTGCACTTCGGGGTCGTTTTTCAGGTTTTGCTGGAGCCATACTTCATTCTGGGTTTTCCAGTCAAGCCAGTTGTCTTCTTTGCAGCCGGTAAGCAATGCGATGGCTGCGATGAGGATAAAAAGTTTTTTCATTATATCTGTTAGTGTGTGCCGGATAGCCGGCTGAACCGATGTTTTACGGATGGATGGGGTTTACTTGGCGAGCCAGTTCTCGGGGTTGAGGATGGTTTTGTCTTGCCAGATCTGGAAGAAGAGGATGGTGGAGTTGTCCTGATCGGGGTCGGAATAGATCTTGCCGATATTCTGCTTGGCCTTCACTTTGTCGCCTTTCTTCACGCTGACGGTCTGCAGACCGGAGTAGACGGTGCGGTAGGTGCCGTGCTGGATGATGACGGCTGTGGTGCCTCCCATTACGAAGCAGCTCGTCACTTCGCCGTCGTAGACCGCGCGAGCCTGACTGCCGGCGGTGGTCTGGATATAGATGCCCTTGTTGTCGACCGTCACTTTGTCGAGGGTGGCGTGAGCCTGAATGCCGAAGTGTCCGGTGATGTAGCCTTTCTCTACGGGCATCGGAAGGCGACCTTTGTTTTTCTCGAAGCCGCCGGCAATGAGGGTTTGCTCCTTGGAGAGCGTCTTGCCCTTGGAGTTGCTCACTTCTTTGGCGATGAGTTCTTCTATCTTGCGGTTGAGCTCGTCGGCTTTCTTCTGCTGCTTCTTCTGCTGTGCGAGGAGGGTCGACTCTTTCTTCTTGAGTTCGTTGAGCATGGCTTTCTGCTTCTTCTCATCACGCGCCAGGTTGTCCTGCTGCACTCGATGAGTGCGGACTGCGTCTTCTTTGCTGAGCTTGTTCTCCTGAAGGAGCTCGTTCTGGGTGTCGATCTCCGCTTGGGTGTTCTCTATCCGGGCCACCTGAAGTTTGCGGAACTGCTGAACCTCCTGCATGTAGCGCACGCGACGCACCATCTGCTGGAAGTCTTTGGCGGAAAGGATGAAGAGCAGGGGCGACTGGTCCATCTGTGCGTAGTGTGACTCGCGCACGAGGCGTGCGTAGTCAAGTTTGAGCGATTCGAGGTCGCTCTGGAGGGAGTCGCGCTTGCGGGTGAGCTCGTCCATCTCGCGGTCAAGCCCCATGATCTCGTAGTTGAGGTCGTTGATGAGGCGCTTGCGCGTCTGGATGTCGCGGGAGAGGATATTGAGCTTATTGACGGTGGCAGTCTCGTTTTTCTTGGTCTGCTGGAGCATCTGCTTGGTCTGCTCAAGTTCCTTGAGCGTTTTCTCGCGTTGGCTCTTGAGGCTGCTGACCGACTGCTGCTTTTGCGCGCACACGGGCGACGCGAGCAAGAGAAGAAGGAGTATGCCGGATAAGAATCTGTTCATTTACTTGAGAATGGTGGAAAGCTGGGTTTTCTTGAGGTTGGAGAGGTTGATACGGCTGATGCGCGGGTTGGAGTTGAACTGGAGATTGGGGAGGGTAATCACGCAGTTGGCTTCGGTGTCGCCTCCGGCGATGTCTACCGTGATCTTCGTGGGGAAAAGCACGTCGGATTGGAGCGCATAGCCTTCGTAGTCGATCGTGGCTTTGCCTGCAGGTCCCATGGTGAGCACGCTGCGGCTGAGGGCGAGGCTGTTGGTGTCAATCGAATATTCGTAAGCTACCTTGCCTTGTGTGAGGTTGACGATGGCCGAGTTGCCGTTGAGGCGCTGCTTGGCAGCATCCGACCAGAGTATGCTCTGCGGTTTTCCGAGCACGAACATGCGGGCCATGAGCATGTTCTGCAGGTCGGAGAACGTAACGGGGACGCCGGTCTCTTTGCTCACTTCCGCATAGCTCATCTGCACATAGCGTTTGTTCATCTTGTCAACGAAAATCACCTCCTGCGGAGTGGCTTCCAGACGGGCAAGCTCAATGCCGAGGAGCGGCTGCACGGAGATAACGCAAAGCGAATCTTTGAGCATCCAGATGGTGCCGGAAGAGGAGATGTTCTTCTTCTGGTAGGTGATGGCGAAGCGGACTTTCTGGGCAACAACGGACGAGAAGTCGGGTTGCGCTTCGACGGCGCGCTCCTGCACGGATTTCTTCTTCGGTTGCTCTACCTTGGGGGCTTCGGTAACCGTTTGCTCAGTCTTTGCGAGCTTCTTCTGGCTATTGCAGCCGATGATGAGAAGGGATGCGGCTGCGAGGAGGAGTATGTGTCGGATTTTCATATGCGTGAGTTGTTGTTGATAGCCCTTGCGCAATGGCAAGGGAATATGGGGTTATTCGGGCTTCTTGCCGAAGATCACTTCGTAGTGCTCGAGGAGCTCGGGATCGGAATGGTCGGTCGATTTGTCCCAAGCCTGCTGCATGTAGAAGCGTGCGAGGAGATCCTGGCCCTGGAGATGGAGAATCCAGGCGTAGGTGTCGAGGTAGGTGGGCGAATCCGGATCTTTCTTGATGGTTCGGGCGCTCATCTTCTCCGCTTTGCGGAGATCGCCTCCGTTTACAGCCATGAAATAGGCGTAGTTGTTGAGTATGTACACATTCTCGGGATCGTAAGCGAGAGCAGCATCATAGTAGGTGTATGCGGAGTCGGGGACGTTCTGCCGCATGTACGTGTCGCCTAATTGGACAAGCAGACCGAGCTTGTTGCGGAGGTCAATTTCGTCGGGTTGACGGAGTCCCTCTTTGCAATACCAGATGCATGAGTCGAGGTCGTCTTTGCGTGCTTGGATGATGCTCATCAGGTAGTACCACTGCTTCTGCTCGGGGCGTGAAACGAGGGCTTGGCGGACAAGGTGCTCGTAAACGCTGTCGGACGTAGTGGTGTCGGCTTGCGCAATGCCGAGCAGACTCTGCCATGCGCGGTCGTTCTTCGGATTGATGTCGATGACGGTCCATAGAAGCGGCTCAGCTTCTGACGGACGCTCGTTGTCAAGGCAATATTGAGCCAGGGCAAAGAGGCTGTTCTCCTGCTGCGGATACTGGCGAACGAGCGACTGAAGCGCCTCGTATTCAGCGTTCTCTGACTTCTTGAGCCATGGATAATCCTTGAGGATATTGAGCTTGTAATCGAGGTCGATCATCTCGTTGTCGACGGCTTCCCGCTGATAGTGTGCGGCCGAGTCGAACTGCTCCAAGGTGCCGTAGTAATTGGAAAGGGAGAGCGCGAGGTAAGGGTTCTCGGGGCTGGTTTTGCGGATGGCGTTGTACTGACGGAAGGCATCGGGCGTACGGCCGGCGCGGAGGTCGATGTCGCCGAGGAAGACCTGCATGTAATAGTTGTAAGGATCTTCGCGGAGATAGTCTTCGATTGCCTTGCGTGCCTGACGCGTCTGTCCGATGGCCGCGAGGAGCTGATAGCGCTGGGCGGAACCGTAGGGCGAGGGACCTTCGATGCGGTCGATGCGGTCTTGCTGACGGATGGCTT
>JAGHUE010000128.1 GCA_018064985.1 Candidatus Colicola faecequi
GTGGTTCTCCGTGCGGGAGAAAACCTCTATGAGGCAGAAAACCTGCTCATTTGTACGGGAAGCACCAATTTCGTTCCGCCGATTCCCGGCATAGAAGGCAACGAGCACGTTTGGTCGTCCACCGAGGCACTCGCAGCCAAGGAGTTGCCCGAAAGCATCGTTATTGTGGGCGGTGGCGTTATCGGTATGGAGTTTGCCACCCTTTACATGGAGCTTGGCGTTCGCGTAACGGTCATCGAAGCGCTGCCCAATATTCTGGCTACTATCGACCAGGAAATCGTAAAGGTCGTTAAGGATAAATATGAAAAAGCCGGTGTCTGCTTCATGACGGATACCCGTGTAAAAGCCATTGAGGGACAGAATGTTCTCTATCAGGCTGGCGACAGCACCACCGGTGGTCTCGTCAAGGCGGATAAGATTCTCGTTTGTGTGGGGCGTCGAGCCAACACGGAAGGTCTTGAGGCAATGCAGGATCTTGAGTTCGACCGTCGTGGTATCAAGGTCAACGATTTTATGCAGACCAACCTCAAAAACGTTTACGCAGCCGGCGATGTTACCGGCAAGATCATGCTCGCTCATGTGGCCAGCCGTCAGGCGGAAGTGGCTGTCGGACGAATGCTCAAGCAGATTCCGCTTCAGCGCATAGCATATAATGCTATCCCGTCGGTTGTTTACACTAACCCGGAAATCGCTACCGTTGGCTTCTCGGAGCAGGAGCTTTCCAAGTTCTATCAGGAAATGGAAGGCAAACCGGCAGAACAAGTGGCTGACAAGATGCTTGTAAAACGCCTCCCGATGACGTTCAGCGGTCGCTTTGTGGCTGAAAATGAAGGCGAAACGGGCCTCTGCAAGATGATTATCGAGCAGAAGAACCGTACGGTAATGGGCGTACAGATGGTCGGCAACCCCTGCTCCGAATTTGTGGCAGCAGCATCGTTTGCCGTTCGGATGGGCTATACTGTACCCGAGTTCCAGCAGGTTGTTTTCCCGCATCCTACCGTGAGCGAAATCCTCAAAGAAATGCTCTAAAAAGCACCCTGTCCGCAAGCAACTTCCATGGGACTTTCATGGGACTTCCATGGGACCTTCTTTGAGTAGACTTAGAGTAGACTTAGAGTAGACTTAGAGTGGACTTAGAGTGGACTTAGAGTGGACTTAGAGTAAGACGCAAGTAAGAAGTAAGTAAGACTTTTATTGGGTTCTTATTGGGTTATTAATGTGTTATTATTGGGTTGTTCAGCCTCTTTCTGCGAACCCTGGTAGGAGTGGCTCATTACCCATGTCGGAATAAAGTGAAGAAAAGAGTTCTTTTGGGAATGTCGGGTGGAATTGACTCCACCGTGAGCGCCATGCTTCTTCTTGAGCAGGGCTACGAGGTCGTTGGTGTCACCTACCGCGTGTATGATTCCATCAAAGAGTCATGTATGCTCCGCGAGAAAGGCTGCTGCTCGGTTGAATCGATCATGGAGGCCCGAGATAACGCCCGCCGCATGGGCTTCGAGCACCATATCGTTGATTTTCGCGATGTGTTCAAAGAGCAGGTAATCAGCAACTTCTGCGACGAGTACATGCATGGTCGAACGCCCAATCCCTGCGTCTTGTGCAACTCGCACATCAAGTGGGGCGAGATGTGCCGAACGGCCGACGAACTCGGTTGCGACTACATCGCCACCGGTCACTACGCCCGCATCGGGGAGCACAACGATCATCTTTATCTCCGTGCTGCGGAAGATGATAAGAAAGATCAGACCTATTTTCTCTGGATGATTACCGAAGAGAATATCCGACGCACTATCTTCCCGTTGGGTGATCTTACCAAACCGGAAGTACGCGAGATTGCGCGTCAGCATGGCTTTGAAAAGGTTGCGGAAAAAGCCGAGAGTCAGGAAATCTGTTTCGTGACGGACAACGACTACCGCCGCTTCCTCCGTGAGACGGTTGCCGACTACTCTGAGCGTGTTCGTCCGGGCGATTATGTAGATGCTTCCGGTCGCATGCTCGGCCGCCATGAAGGCTTTTGCAACTACACCATAGGACAACGTAAAGGACTTGGAATAGCCCTTGGAACGCCTGCTTATGTGACAAAAATTGACGCAGATAGAAATGAAGTCACACTTGGCTCGAACGATGACCTCATGAAGCGATCTCTCCTCTGCAATCATTTACGTATCCGCGATGTGCAGTGGCTCACGGAAGATCCTGTCGTAGAAGCCCGCATCCGCTATAAGTCCAAGCCGCAGAAAGCACGTCTGGAAATCCTGTCGGGTGGGGAGTGGAGCAAAGCCGACGGAACTGCGCGCATTGTTTTTGATGAAGCCGTTTGGGGCATTACGCCCGGCCAGTCGGTTGTTCTCTATAAAGACGGACTGCTTGTGGGTGGCGGAATCATTTCCTCTGCTGAAAACTGATGAAAAAATTTTTATACATATTTCTACTTCTGCTGCCTTTGGCAGCACGGGCGCTCGATGTACCTGCCGGTAAGCTTTATTTTGATAATACGCTTACGGGCTACTCGCGTGTGCAGTTCCTCGTAGGTTCTTACACCAGCCCTGTGTCATATGTCTTTGATATGTCGTTCGATGGTCGCAAATGGTCTTGCGATATTCCGAATACTATCAGCGGAATGGAACGCTATATCTTCGCGCCTTCAAATCTTTCCGTCGGCATGCATCAGCGTACGCTGGAACGGCTCAAAGACTCTATCTCCAATACCCTCCATCTCAATCGTACTGCCACTAATACATCCCTGATTACTTCCGGCTACATCTTCGTCCCTTACTCAGGAGATAATTGGGCACAGGGTGAATGGAAATCGCTCTCTGCTTGGGAATCCGACCGAAGAACCGGAGTGGCAGCCGTCAGCGGTACTCTTCCCGTACTGTATATCAATACGGCCAATGGATCTGAAATTACCTCCAAAGAAGAATACATCGACGCAACCTGGTATCTTGATTCGCTTTCCCGCTCCGAATACCGTTCTTATGGCCGTCCGGACTCTATGCTCCCGATGCAGATTCGCGGCAGAGGCAATTACACTTGGCGCGATTTCGACAAAAAGCCGTTCCGCATCAAGTTGGCCGACGGCAAGAAGCTCCTTGGTATGCACAAGAGCAAGCATTGGGCGCTAATGGCAGCTGCAGATGATAATTTGGGGTACCTTCGCAATGCGGTAGGCCATATGGTAAGTCGCTCTGTTGGAATGACTTGGACTCCGGAAATGAAACCTGTTGAAGTGGTGCTCAATGGCCGCTATTGGGGCCTGTATTTTCTTACCGAAACGGTTCGTATAGATGATAAGCGAATCGACATAACAGAGCAATCCGACAATATCACTTACCCGGATTCCATTACGGGCGGCTGGCTCGTGGAAATCGATAATTATGCCACGGACGGCAACATTACGCTTCGTGAGGGCAACGGTAAAACCGTGATGATTACCATCAAGGATCCCGAAATTCTCTCCACTCAGCAACGCAACTATATCACAGCCCAGATGAATTCGCTCAACACGGCTATCTACAGCTCTTCAGCGGCTCTCAGTAGCGTGCTTGATATTGATGAAGCGGCCCGTTATTACCTTGTGCAGGAGGTGCTTGAAGATACTGAATCCTACCATGGATCCTGCTTCCTCTATAAGGATATGGATGCTGATGGCCGTTCGTCCAAGTGGACCTTCGGCCCTGTCTGGGATTTCGGTAATTCCTATTGGCGTCATGGCGAGCGTTATATCTATGATCGTCCTTCCTTCGATCTGTATTGGATTGGACAAATCGCCACGCATCAATGCTTCCAGGACAGCCTCTCCATCCATTGGCACGCTTTCTACCACGAAGGCCAGCAGCAGGTGCGCGAAGAAATGGAAGACTTTGTTGATGAAATCCGTGATGCGGCTAAAAACGATGCGGCTCGCTGGAAGAATACATCCAACTATCGCGACAATTCTGATATGTCAGCCCGTTATGCTGATTTTCTCGACCGCTTCAATTGGCGCATCCAATGGCTTTATCGTCAATGGGGAGAAGGCAATCCTGGGGATGGTAGTTCCGTTGAAAACGTGGAAACCGCTCAGCCGCAGAAAATCTGGCGCGATGGGCAACTCTACATCCTCAAGTCCGGTCGACTCTACAGCCTTACCGGAATCTTAGTTGAGTAAATTAATAATCAGTGCGTTGGCGCTTTTATATATGACGTATATTTTTGATTTAGGCGGTGTGCTGGTCGATCTCAATTCGAAAAAGGCTGCCGTACAGTTCAAGCATCTTCTTTCCATTCCTACGTTGCTTCGCGGTCGCGATTTCATCAAGCGCGAGGTGAAAGTACTTTTCAAGGAATACGAGAAGGGCACCTATACTACTGACGAGTTTGCCCGTCTGTTCTGCAAGCGTTGTCATCCGTGGGTTACCCGCAAGCATGTCCTCCGTTGGTGGACCAGCATTCTGCTCGGCCTTCCCGAAGAGCGCAAGCAGGCTATCCGCAAACTCAAAGCAGAGGGCCATCAGGTATATCTGCTCAGCAATACATCCGAGATTCATTGGCAGTATTGCCTCGACCATTTCTTCGCCGGTGAGGATATCAATGATTACTTCGATCGTCTCTTCCTTTCCTATGAAATAGGAATTCGCAAGCCCGATCAGAGTATCTATGAATACGTCATTGAGAAAACGGGTTGCAATCCGGCTGAAACCGTTTATTTCGACGATCTGCCTGCCAATATCGAGGGTGGACTCAAAGCAGGTCTGCAAGCTAAGCAGGTGATTGGTAACGAATGGATTGAACTTTGCTGCCATGAATAGTACGAAGCGCGATCTTGAGCTGGCTATGCAAATCCGCGAGTGGATGGTCTGTCATGGCAAAACGCTCTCTACGGCGGAGAGCTGTACCTCGGGGCGTATTGCCGCTACCCTCACTTCTGTCAGTGGTGCGTCCGATTATTTTCAGGGTGGAATGCTTGTGTATCAGAACTGGCTTAAGACTGAATATCTGGGTGTCAGTCGGGAGTTGATAGACGAGAATGATGTTGTGTCAGAAAATGTCGTACGTCAAATGGTTCAGGGCTGTCTGGAACGATTTCAAACGGATTTTGCTATTGCTTCTACCGGCTATACGGGTGGCGGTTCCGACCGCGTGCCCCGTGGTACGGTATGGATTGGGTGGGGGGCTCCCGACGATATTCATACCCTTTGTCTTACCACAGATGCCGGACGCGAAATCAACACCATCAATGCGGCTGCGGCAGCCGTCTTCTCCTTTTATAAATATATTGAAGAATTATGATTACATTATCCAATATAGCCGTTCAATTCGGCAAACGAATCCTCTACAAGGATGTCAACATCAAGTTTACGCCCGGCAATATTTACGGCATCATTGGTGCCAATGGTGCGGGTAAGTCTACGCTCCTCAAAGCAATCAGTGGCGAAATCGAACCCTCCAAGGGTATTGTGGAAATTGCTCCGGGAGAGCGTCTCTCTGTTCTTGAGCAGGACCACTTCAAATACGACCATTTCCGCGTGTTGGATACTGTGCTGATGGGCCATCAGCCACTCTGGGCGAACATGAACGAGAAAATGGCGCTCTATTGCCTCGAAGATATGACCGATGCACAGGGACTTCACCTTGCCGAACTCGAGGAGCAATTTGCTGAAATGGGTGGTTGGACTGCAGAATCCGATGCGGCTCAGCTGCTGCAGGATCTCGGTATTCCCGAACCGCTGCACAACAAGCTTATGTCAGAGCTCTCCAACAATGAAAAAGTGCGCGTAATGCTTGCCAAGGCGCTTTTCGGTAATCCCGACAACCTTCTTCTCGACGAGCCGACAAACGACCTTGATCTCGATACGGTTACCTGGTTGGAAGAGTACCTTTCCAACTTCGAGCATACCGTCCTCGTTGTTTCTCACGACCGTCACTTCCTTGATGCAATCTCTACTCACACGGTAGATGTCGATTATGGCAAGGTTTCCGTCTTTGCGGGCAACTATTCTTTCTGGTACCAGTCATCGCAGTTGGCGCTCCGTCAGCAGCAGAACCAGAAAGCCAAAGCAGAAGAGAAGCGCAAGGAACTCGAGGAGTTCATCCGTCGTTTCTCAGCCAATGTGGCCAAGTCAAAGCAAACAACTTCCCGCAAGAAAATGCTTGAAAAACTGTCTGTTGATGAGATTGAGCCGTCTACCCGTAAATACCCCGGTATTATCTTTCAGATGGAGCGCGAAGCCGGCAATCAGATCCTCGAGGTAGAAGGTCTTCGCGCTGTAGAAGAGGATGGAACCGTTCTTTTCTCCGATGTTACTTTCCAGGCAGAGAAGGGGCAGAAGATCGTGTTCCTATCTCGCAATCCGAAAGCTATGACCGCCCTCTTCGAAATCCTCAATGGCAATCGCCAGCCCGATGCCGGTACGTTCAAGTGGGGTGTTACGATCACGACAGCTTATCTCCCGCTCGACAACGGACGTTTCTTCCAAACCGACCTCAATCTGGTTGATTGGCTTTCGCAATACGGCAAGGGCAACGAAGTGGAAATGAAAGCTTACCTTGGTCGCATGCTCTTCGGTCAGGAAGATGTCATCAAAAAAGCATCTGTGCTCTCCGGTGGCGAAAAAATGCGTATGATGATTGCCCGAATGCAGATGCGTGGCGCCAACTGCCTCATCCTCGATACTCCCACCAACCACCTCGACCTCGAATCTATTCAGGCATTCAACAACAACCTGATCAACTACAAGGGAAACGTACTCTTCGCTTCGCACGACCACGAGTTTATCCAGACAGTAGCCAATCGTATGATCGAACTCACGCCTAAGGGGACTATCGATCGCCTCATGGATTACGATGACTATATTACCGATCCGCTCGTTCTCCAGCGTAAGCAGGAACTCTATTCCTAGTTCGTATCAAATGAATGCGAGCGCTCCCGTAATGACTCTTTCGCGCCATCGTCTTGCGGTGGATGGCGAAGGTGTTACCACGCTGGTCTTGCTGGCGGGGTGTCCGCTTCATTGCCGCTATTGTATCAACGACTACTGTCATGATGGTCGTCCGTACCCGATTCGCACGCCGGAAGAGCTCTACGAACTCACTCGCATGGACAACCTCTATTTCCAGGCAACGGGTGGGGGAATTACCTTTGGCGGAGGTGAACCGCTCCTGCACAGCGAGTTTATTTTGGCGTTCTACGAGCTTCTCTGCCGTGAACTCCAAGGGCAACCATGGCGCATCTCCGTAGAAACGAGTTTGCAGGTTCCCGAGTCGCATATTCGTTGTCTGATGCCTTTCGTGAGCGAATGGATTGTAGACGTCAAAGATACTGATCCGGATATATACAGCCGATATACTCTCATCCCGCAGGGCCCGCTGTTCGACCGGCTGCGTTTGCTTGCCGATGCCGGTCTTCAAGACAGAGTGATGCTTCGCATCCCGCGCATTCCGGAGTTCAATACCGAGGAAGATTGCCGCCGGTCGGAAGAGCGGCTCAAAGCGCTCGGTTTTACGCGATTTGACCATTTTGATTATATCATCCGTAATGTATGATATGCTTAAAAACATAGTCAAAACTATTGCTAGTATCGTTTTTTTTTCATAACTTTGCAGCGCAAAGTCGCTTTTTTTAGCATAACACACTAAAAAATCATCATATGAAACATCTGCTATTAGGAGATGAGGCAATTGCGCAAGGCGCGATTGATGCCGGACTCAGTGGCGTTTATGCCTATCCGGGTACGCCCTCTACCGAGGTAACCGAGTACATCCAAATACAGCAGGCCAAGCTTATGAAAGCTGAACCGGAAGCTGCTGAAAAACGCATTTTCTGCCAATGGGCTACCAATGAGAAAACCGCTATGGAGGCGGCTCTCGGTATGTCTTATATGGGCAAACGTGCGCTCGTATGTATGAAGCACGTGGGTATGAATGTTTGTGCCGACGCTTTCATGAATGCAGCTATTACGGGTGTTAACGGTGGTCTCGTTGTGCTTGCTGCCGACGATCCTTCTATGCACTCGAGTCAGAACGAGCAGGATAGCCGCTTCTACGGCAAATTTGCTATGATTCCCACTATGGAGCCCTCTTGTCAGCAGGAAGCTTATGATATGACTCAGGCTGCTTTTGCGCTTTCAGAAGAACTTCATACGCCTGTCCTTCTGCGAGTTACCACTCGTATGGCTCATAGTCGTGCTGTAGTGGAAACGTCGGCTGCTCCCGCTGCCCAGAACGCGATGTCATTGCCCGAAAACGTGAAGCATTTCATCCTTCTTCCGGCTTTTGCCAAGCAGAATTATGCCGAACTCGTGGCAGCTCAGCCGGTCTTCGTGGAGCGTTCTGAAAAGAGTCCGTTCAATTTCTACTAGAAAGGCGCTAATCCCAAGAAAGCCATCATCACTACCGGTATCGCATACAACTACCTCATGGAAAATGGCGAGCCCGAAGCCTCTGTGCTGAAAATTACCCAATATCCGCTTCCCGAGGCGCTCGTCAAGCAACTCGTTGCAGATGGGGCAGAGGAAGTGCTCGTTGTCGAAGAGGGCCAACCGGTTGTAGAAGAGATGATTCGCGGTATGGTGCCCTCATCCGTAGCTGTCAAAGGTCGTCTTACGGGCGATCTTCCGCGTATGGGTGAACTTACTCCTGATTGCGTTCGCCTCGCGCTCGGCAAAGAGCCGTTGCCCGTTCGCGAGAAAGAAACCGTTGTTGCTAACCGTCCGCCTGCACTCTGCCAGGGTTGCGGCCATCGCGATATGTATGCATCCCTCAACGAGGTGGCTCGCGAATATCCCCAGCCGCGCATCTTCGGCGATATCGGTTGCTACACCCTGGGTGCTCTCAGCCCGTTCCATGCCATCCACGCTTGCGTAGAAATGGGTGCTTCCATCACTATGGCCAAGGGCGCTGCCGATGCTGGCCAGCATCCTGCTATCGCGGTCATTGGCGACTCTACCTTTACTCACTCCGGTATGACCGGTCTTCTGGATTGCGTCAACAGCAAGTCGAATGTTGTTGTGCTTATTTCCGACAATCTTACTACCGGTATGACCGGTGGTCAGGATAGTGCCGGTACGGGACGCCTTGAGCAGATTTGCTGCGGTTTGGGCGTTGAGCCCGAGCACGTTCGTGTAGTGGTTCCGCTGCCGAAGAATATGGAGGAAATCAAGCAGACCCTCCGCGAGGAGATCGATTATGCAGGTCCGTCGGTTGTGATTGCACGTCGAGAGTGTATCCAGACCCTCAAGCGTCATCTCAAAGCCGCCAAAGCACAGAAATAATTGTTAAATTTTCCATTGCATTCAATCATGAAAACGAATATCATTTTAGCAGGTGTTGGCGGTCAGGGAATCCTTAGTATCGCTACGGTTATCGGCGAGGCTGCTCTTGAAGAGGGCCTTTATCTCAAGCAGGCCGAAGTCCATGGTATGAGCCAGCGTGGTGGCGATGTGCAGAGTAATCTCCGTCTCTCATCCGAACCGATTGCTTCCGATCTTATCCCTAAGGGGGCAGCTGATATCATTATCAGCCTCGAACCTATGGAAGCGCTCCGCTATGCGGAGTATCTCAGTCCTGAAGGCTGGATCGTTACTTCTTCTGCACCGTTCGTCAATATCCCTGACTACCCAGATATGGAGAAAATCAACGAACGACTTGCGGCTATCGGTCATGTCGTTTCCCTCGATGTGGAAGCGCTTGCCAAGGAAGCCGGTGCCCCCGCTCAGGCTGCCAATATGGTCCTCCTCGGTGCGGCTATCCCGATGCTTGGCATAGACCACGACAAGATGATTGATGGCGTTCGCCGTGTCTTTGCCCGCAAGGGTGAGGCAGTCGTTGCGTCCAACGTGGCCGCTGCCGAAGCTGGCTTTGCTGCTAGTGTGAAGTAATCCGCTTTTGATGTCACCAAAGATGCAGTTCAGTTATTGCATCTTTTTCCCTTTTTCTCCTCGCTTACCGCTTCTTCGGTAGGCGGGGAGATGCTGTTTTATGAGCAGACCTTCAGTGGACGTAGAGTGGACGTAGAGTGGACATTTGCCTATTTTTATTCAACGTTGTATTCCTTGATTTCGAAATTATCATTGAACTGTTGAATTGTTGAATTTTTTTATGTTATGCAACATATAGACGTCTTTTTCCTTGCATGTTTCGAAAAAAAAAGCTATCTTTGCAAACACGCAAGCGAGTTTGCCAACCTTCGCTTCGCTGAAAGATAGTATTCTCGTAAAAATCATCGCTTTATGACTTTCCCGTTGGATAAACAATTGGTCGATCAAACCTGCATGGATTTCGGTTTGATGGATGCGCACGAACTCGGTCAGGCTACTATTCGTCAGATGGTAGGTGTCGTTAAAGAAATCGAATCCCGAACCGGCTGCAAGTATGTTCATATGGAGCTCGGTAATCCCGGTTTGCCGGCTGAGAAAATCGGTGTGGAGGCACAATGCCGTGCTCTGCAGGATGGAGTGGCCAACCAATACCCGATCATTGTAGGAATTGATCCGCTCCGCCATTGGGCTTCTGAGTTTTTCAAGGCGTTCTTCAACCTGCACATCCCGGAAGATTGCATCGTTCCGTGTGTTGGTTCTATGCAAGGTTGTTTTGCTTTGGATACCCTCATCCATCAGCTTCGTCTTGATCGCGATACTATCCTCTTCATCGATCCTTGCTTCCCTGTGCAGAAACAGCAGTGCCGCGTTATCGGCATTCATGTTGACACCCTTGAGATTGGTAACTACCGTGGAGAGAAGTTCCGCGATGCGCTCGAAGAAAAGCTTCGCAGCGGTCATATAAGTGCTATTCTTTTCAGCAACCCCAACAACCCCAGTTGGATGTGCCTCTCTGAGGAAGAACTCCGTATCATGGGCCAGTTGGCCGACCGCTACGACACTATCGTCATCGAAGATTCTGCATATCTCAATATGGACTTCCGCGATCCCAACCGCGGTGTTCCGTACCAAGCGCCTTATCAGCCGTCTGTAGGTCGTTATACTCGCAACTGCGTGCATCTGGTAAGCTGCTCCAAAATCTTCAGCTATGCGGGTGAACGTGCAGCAGTTATTGCTGTGCATCCCGAGCTTGCCAAGCGCCATTTTCCGGCTCTTACCGAGCGTTATCACAACGACGGCCAGTTTATGCGCACCCTCATCTATCAGACGCTCTACGCGCTTTCCAGCGGTACGCCTCACTCCGTGCAATATGCTATAGCGGCGCTCTTTGAAGCTGCTTGCAAAGGGGAAATCAATTTCACGGAGAATACCCGCGAATATGCCCGCCGTGCAGGAAAAATCAAGGAGATTATGCTTCGCAACGGTTTTCATATTGTCTATGATAAAGATGCCGACGGACAGGAGGTTGGTGACGGTTTCTTCTTCACATTCGGTTACAAAGATTGGACGGGCGAGCAGCTGCTGAATAAGATTATCTACTACGGTGTCTCGGCTATTACCCTCAGCAGCACGGGTGCTTTGCGTGAAGGTATGCGTGGTTGTGCGAGCGCTATCACAGAGGATCAGTTTGACGTGCTTGAAGAGCGTCTTCGTCAGTTCAACGAAGATTACAAAGATTATGTTCATCCGGCTTGATCGGATATAAATATCTCTATCCCATGGCAGATTACCATTATGTTACCCCCGAAGAGGCGGTCAAATTAGTTAATTCTGGCGATACGATTGTAGTGCAGGGCAGCACCTCCATTCCTGAGGGCCTTTTGCGTGCGCTAACTGCTCGAGCTTCCGAACTTCGTGATGTGAAACTCATTTCCGGTTTCGGCATCAGCAAGGAAGATGCGCCTTATGCCAAGCGCGAGCTGATGGACTCCTTCCGTGCGCTCAATATCTTTGTGCCAAATTGCCTTCGAAACGCCATGCGCGAGGGCGTTGCAGATACTATTCCTTGCTTTTTAGGCGAGGTCCCGGGCCTTTTTCGAAGCGGTATTGTGCCGGTTGATGTCACATTCCTCAATGTGAGCGAACCGGATGAAGAGGGTTACTGCTCCTTCGGTATTTCTGCCGATATTGCTTTCTCCGGAGCCGAGTGCTCGAAGAAGATTATTGCACAGGTCAATAAGTATATGCCGCGCACTTTCGGCGATCCGGTGATTCACGTCTCCAAGTTTGCTGCCATGTGTCGTGTAGACGAGCCGCTCGTTGAGGTGCCAACGCCAACGCCCTCCGAACTCGAAACCCGAATCGGCAACTATATTGCTGCAGAAATCCCCGATGGGGCTACGCTCCAGATCGGTGTGGGCGGTATTCCCAATGCTGTCATCAACGCGCTCAAAGACCATCAGCATCTCGGTTTGCATACTGAAGCCATTACCGATGGTGTGCTACCGCTCATAGAGAAGGGAATCATTGATAACTCGCTCAAGAAAGTTCTTCCGGGCAAGAGTGTAGGCAGTCTTGTACTCGGTAGTCGCCAACTCTACGATTATATCGACGGCAATCCTGATTTTGTGATCCGTGATGTGGCTTGGACCAACGATCCTTTCATCATTCGCCAGAATCCTAAAGCGATGGCTATCAATTCGGCCATTGAAGTGGATCTTACCGGCCAGATTTGTGCCGACTCCATTGGCGATACCATCATCTCCGGTGTAGGAGGACAGCATGATTTTATGTATGGTGCCAGCTTGAGTGAGGGCGGTAAATGC
>JAGHUE010000108.1 GCA_018064985.1 Candidatus Colicola faecequi
CAGCTCGGTCTCCTCGAGAAGAACCTTTCTTGGATCACCCTCTTCATCGCAATCGCTCCGTCCATGGGTTTCATGGGTACCATTATCGGTATGATCGCTGCATTCGATAAGATCCAGCAGGTAGGTGATATGTCTGCTACCGTTGTTGCAGGCGGTATCAAGGTTGCACTTCTTACCACTCTCGTTGGTTTGATCATTGCTATTATTCTTCAGGTATTCTACAACTACATCCTTTCTCTCGTTGAGGGTCTCGTAAACGAAATGGAAGATTCTTCCATCTCTCTCCTCGACATCGTTGTTCGTTACGACGCTGCTAAGAAGTAAAAAGTTATAAGAACTATCTTGCTCTTGCAAGGTCACTTACAACTGAAGTTTAACTTATAACATTTTATTTCCAACATGAAAAAGTATGATTTGATCCCGAAGGTTTCTCTTTGGGTCCTGATGATCTTCGGTATCATCGCTGCTGCTTTCCTTTTCTTGGGCGGCAACACGGCTGAAGGTTATGAAGTAGCAGGCGATATCCTCGCAGTGCCCAACTTCACCAACCTCTTCCTTGGTACCAACTACGTATATTTCCTGCTTGTTCTTCTCGTTACCCTCTTCTTCGTTATCGTTGCATTTGCAGGTAACTTCAAGAAGGATTCGAAGAAAGCAATCTTTACCCTCTGCGTCTTGGCAGCTTTCGTGCTTCTGTTCGTAGTATGCTGGTTCCTCGGTTCTCCGGAGAAGCTCGACATCATCGGCTATGAAGGCACTGACAACCAGGGCTTCTGGGCACAGCTCTCCGATATGATGATTTACGCTTGCTATGCACTCGTTGCTGGCGTTGTTGGTTGCATCGTTTGGGGCGCTATTTATACCCGCGTAAAAAAATAATTTGTAACTGCGAATAAAAAAGGAAATTAACTATGGCAAGTAGAAAAGTTCCGGCAATCAATGCCTCGTCAATGGCCGACATCTCGTTCTTGCTGCTTATTTTCTTCCTGATTACCACCTCGATGGATGTTAGCCAGGGTCTTGCTCGCCGTCTTCCTGCACCTCCTGATCCAAATCAGAAGATTGAGGATACGGATATCAACAAGCGCAACTTGTTTGTTGTAAAGATCAACTCTGCTAATATGCTCCTCGTTCAGGGTGAATATCTGGACATTAAGCAACTTCGCGAGAAAGCCAAAGAGTTCATTGTAAACCCGAACGATGATGCGAATCTGCCGAAGCGCGTTACGGAAGAAATCGAAGGTCTCGGTATGGTAACTTATACCCCGGATCACGTGATCTCCGTGCAGAACGACGTCGACACCCGCTATCAGTCGTATCTGGATGTACAGAACGAACTCGTCGCAGCTTACAATGAACTGCGTGAAGAATTCTCCAAGAATCAGTGGGGCAAGCCCTTCGCTGAGCTTGATGAGGATCAACAGAAACTCGTACAGAAAGTTCTCCCGATGAAGATTTCTGAGGCTGAACCTAAAAACTATGGAGGAAACAACTAATGGCAAAGATTCGTAAAAACGAAAAGCGCGAGATGCCTGCATTGAACACATCTTCGCTTCCTGATATTATCTTCATGCTGTTGTTCTTCTTCATGACTGTAACCTCCATGAAAGAGGTTACCTACAAGGTGCAGATCAACAACCCTCAGGCTACTGAGCTTACCAAGATGGAGAAAAAGTCTCTTATCCGCTACGTATATGTAGGTTCGCCTACCCGCGACCTTCAGAAGCAGTATGGTGCAGAGACTCGTATTCAGCTTGATGACGCTTTTGCTGAGGTAAACGAAATTGAAGACTTCATCGTCAACGAGCGTTCTTCCATGAACGAGTCTGATCAGGGTCTTATGACCGTATCTATCAAGGCTGACAAGGAAACCCGCATGGGTATCATCTCTGATATCAAGCAGGCTCTGCGTCGTGCGTACGCTCTTAAGATCTCCTACGCAGCTACCCAGCGTACCAGCTTCTAAGCCGGTTACTAAGGATACACTTACCGAGGCTGCCTAACCCTCATGTTAGGCAGCCTCGCATAAATTATGCCCACCTGCGCACGCGCACGTTGCGCATACGTACGTGATAATTCTCAAAAATTCATCGTTATGTCTGTATTATTCCCTAAAGTCAATAAGATGCCTTCGTGGAACTGGCGCCCCATTTATTACGATCCTAAAAAAGACGAGATGGAGCAGAAGTTGAAGGCTTATCAGGCTAAGCGTGCGGCAGAAGAAAAAGCCGCCGCAGAGGGTAAGACGCCTGATCCTAACTATACGCCGACACTCCATAGGGGCTCTTTCCGAGAGTCGCATGAAGATCATATGTCGATGCGTCAGAAAGCAAACCGTCAGTCCCGGCTGATTCTCTGGATAACGGTTCTTTGCTTGCTTATTTTTACATTTTACGTTCTGCTTTAAGCACCCTATTCTATGGATATTATTCACCTTTTACCTGACAATGTAGCCAACCAGATAGCTGCTGGAGAAGTCATCCAGCGGCCTGCTTCCTGTTTGAAGGAGCTGGTGGAGAACAGTCTGGATGCAGGTGCCACGAATATCCAAGTGTTGCTCTACGATGCCGGTCGAACCCTCTTGCAGGTGATCGACGATGGCAAGGGTATGAGCGAAACGGATGCTCGTATGGCTTTCGAGCGCCATGCTACATCCAAGATTAATACCGCCCAGGATCTTTTCAATTTACGAACGATGGGCTTCCGTGGTGAAGCGTTGGCTTCTATCTGTGCAGTCGCACAGGTTGAGATGATGACCCGCCGTGCAGAAGATGAGATGGGCACTCGCATTGAGATTAATGGGTCGGATATAGTGCAGCAGGAGCCTTGCAGTTGTCCGCAGGGCACCAATTTCAAAGTTAAGAATCTGTTCTTCAATGTGCCGGCTCGCCGTAGATTTCTCAAAACGGATGCTACCGAGTTGCGTAATATCCTGAACGAGTTTTACCGAATAGTTCTGGTTAACCCGCAATGCCAGTTCACCATCTGCAACAACGATGAGGTGCTGCTCGAACTGCCGGCTTCTACAGCCAAGCAACGTATTGAGCAGGTGTTTGGGAAAACGATTAATAAGCAGTTTACCGCTTCGCTTGTGGAAGTCAAGACCGATACGGAACTGGTCAGCATCCGAGGTTATGTGGGTAAACCCGAATTCGCTGCAAAAAATGCGCAGCAGTTCTTCTTTGTCAACAACCGGTATATGCGTCATCCGTATTTTCACAAGGCGATAATGAGTGCATACCAAGGAATGTTGGCGCCCGAGCACAATCCGTCATATTTCATCTATTTCGATATCGATCCGGAGTGTATCGACGTAAATATTCACCCTACCAAGACGGAAATAAAGTTTGCTGACGAGCAATCTATCTGGCAGATTCTTTTGGCGGCTGTCAGGGAGTCGCTCGGCAAGTTCAACGTAGCACCGACGATTGATTTTGAGGCAGGCGAAGCCCCTGAGATACCCTCTGCCCCGGTGGATGTATCGGATATTGTCCGCCCGGAGATATCGTTTGATCCTACGTACAACCCGTTCCGGCAGACCTCTTCATATCAACCTCAATGGGGAGTGGCGTCCGCTCCTCGTGAGCGGTCTTGCGAGTCTTCCCATCAGTCTGTTGCAGGTTGGGAACGTCTGTATGAAGCTACGGGGCAGTCTCTTCATTCAGACGATTTGGATTCGTCGCTTCAGCTTTTCGATGATGATCTGTCCGCTCTGGAACCGCACCAGTTTGCGCAGAAATACATTCTCATGCCGGCTCACTCTGGATTATTGTTCATAGATCAGCATCGGGCTCACGTTTGTGTACTCTATGAGCAGATCAATCAGATGCTTCGTGATCATCGTGGCGTTTCACAGCAACTGCTTTTCCCCGAGGTGGTTGATCTTTCTGCTGACGATATGCAGCTGATGCTTCAGGCGGAAGATGATCTCCGATATGTGGGTTTTGATGTGTCTCAATTCTCCCGCAGTTCGTATAGTATCAACGGTTTACCGGCTGTTCTGGGTGAAGAGAACGCACTCAAGGCATTTAAGGCAATCCTTCAGATTCTTCGGGAAGAAGGTGTTGATGCACGTGAGTCTTGGCGTGATACCATAGCTCGCCAGTTGGCTGAAGAAGCTGCCATTCCTGCAGGCAAGTTGCTCTCCGATGCGGAGATGCGCGATTTGGTTCAGAGACTCTTTGCGTTGGATCGTTATGGTAAGACGCCTTCCGGCAAAACGGTGATGCAGATTCTTCCGCAGGCCGATATCGACAAACTCTTTTGATCAGTATAGTGTAGAAATTCTTTCGTTATGCGCAAGTATATCTTTTTGATGGCAGTTGTTCTGCTTGCAGCTTGTACGGCAGAAAAAGCCGATCACCTCACGATTCTGTCCACTTCGGATACACATTCGCAGGTAGAGCCGCTTCCGGCTAATGTGAGTCGAGATGCCGACATGGGCGGTTATGCCCGCCGTATGGGCATGATTGAGCGTGAGCGTCAGACCGACCCTGATTTGTTGCTGTTTGATTCCGGAGATTTCTCTCAGGGGACGCCCTACTTCAATTTCTACCACGGCAGAATCGAGATGGAGGCGCTCAATCGTATGGGCTATGATGCCGCTACAATCGGTAATCATGAGTTTGACAATGGTATCGATACGCTTGCAATGGTTTTGAAATTGGCTAATTTCCCGATTGTGGTGGCCAATTATGATGTTGCAGGCACTCCTTTGGAAGGCATTGTGAAACCGTATGCCGTTTTAACCCGCAGAGGTCTCCGAATAGGTGTCTTCGGTCTCGGAGTTGCGCCTGACGATTTGATTTCTGCAAAGAATTTTGCGGGAATCCGTTATCTTGATCCGCTTCCGGTAATCAACGAGACGGCAGCTCTTCTTCGCAACGAAAAACATTGCGATGTAGTCATCTGCCTGTCGCATCTTGGCAGCGACGTACCGGGTGTGAAAGGCCATGAGGCCGACTATGACCTCAATCTTATCCCGATGACCCATGGTGTGGATGTTTTCCTCTCCGGACATACGCATCATGTGCTCGAAGAGCGTGTGCCCGATGCCGACGGTCATGAAGTAATTCTTACTCAAACAGGCAAGGCCGCCGTTCGTGTGGGCAAAATGATCCTTCATCTTGTTCCTGCGGAAGATTAACGTAATTTCGAATATTTATAATACGTCACCTCATGAAAGCGCGTAAATCCAACTTGATTCAGATTTATTGTACAAACACGGAGCGTTATTACGATGTCCCCCGTGGTAGCAGCTTGCTGGAGATCTACGACATGATTGGCCTGCACTTGCCATACAGGGCAGTAGCAGCAAGGGTCAACTATCGTCTGGAAGATCTCAACTATTATGTGTACAAGCCTAAGAATATTGAATTTCTTGATATCTCGTGTCCGGCAGGTATGCGTTGTTATGTGCGCACGCTGAGCATGGTGCTTGTTGCCGCTATCAAAAAGAATTTCCCGGATGCCGATCTTCGTTTGGAGCATCCTATTTCGAAGGGCTATTATTGCCGCCTCGAGTGGAAAGATGGCGAGGACCATCTGCTTACTTCGGATATGGTGCGTCAGTTGGAAAAGACCATGCGCGAGATGGTGGCACAGGATCTGCCGGTTATTACCAACGAGATTCGCATTCAGGAGGCTACCGAGCTCTTCAAGGATCGTACGGATGGTATCGAGTCGCTTTTCAAGACTGTTGGAAATCCGTACGTACGTTATTTCCAGATAGGAGATTTCATCGATTATTACACGGATGTACTGATGCCGTCTACGGGCTATCTCAATATCTTTGCTCTTGAGCCGTATTTCGATGGTATGCTTCTCCGTATTCCGGCGCGCCGCCAGCCCGACCACCTTGAAGAGGAGGTGATGCAGGATAAGATGTTCGGCATTTTCAGCGAGTTTGTGGGATGGAATAAATTGCTCGGAATATCCAATGTTGGTGAGTTGAACTCGGTTTGCAAGTCGAAGTCCACCTTCAATATGATCAAACTGGCCGAAGCTCTTCACGAGAAAAAAGTGACGCAGATTGCCGATATGATTACTAATCGTCCGGGCGGTCGCCCGAAGTTCGTGTTGATCAGCGGCCCGTCTTCGTCGGGTAAGACCACATTCTCCAAGCGCCTGACTATCCAGCTTCTGGTCAACGGTATCAAGCCGGTTACAATCTCGATGGACAACTATTTTGTAAACCGCGTAGATACTCCCAAGGACGAAAACGGCGAATACGATTTCGAGAATATCAATGCCATCGACCTCGAGCTTTTCCGCTCACAACTTCAGGACTTGCTCGATGGAAAAGAAGTTTTGCTCCCGACTTACAATTTTGAGGACGGCAAGCGTTATTTCCTTGGCAACAAGTTGCAGATTGAGAAAGATAATGTGATTATCCTCGAGGGAATCCACGCGCTCAATCCGTCGCTTATCCCGAATATCCCGCGTCAGGCTACTTTCCGCATTTATGTGTCTGCTCTCACTACCATCAATGTCGACAATCACAACTGGATTCCAACTACGGATACCCGCCTGATCCGACGCATCGTACGCGACTACCGCTATCGCAATTTCTCGGCTCGTGAGACGATTGCCCGTTGCGAGAGTGTGGTAAAAGGCGAGGAGAAGTGGATATATCCCTATCAGGAAAATGCCGATGTGATGTTCAATTCGGCATTGCTCTTCGAGTTGTCCGTTCTGAAACGTCACGCAGAGCCTATTCTTGCCGAAGTACCGAAGTATTGCGATGAGTACTCCGAGGCGTATCGTCTTCTCAATTTCCTCGCATATTTCGAGCAGATTCCGGAGAAGGAGATTCCGCCTACCTCCATGCTTAGAGAATTTGTGGGCGGTTCGTCTTTCCGCTATTAATGTTCAAACAAAAGAAAAAATGAAAAGACTCGTTTATATTATTTGTCTGATTCTTGCTGTTTCTTCCATTTGTGCTCAGCAGCACTATGAGAAGTTGAAGCAGGACATGCAGGACAATGTGACTATCCATGAATCGTCGGCTATTACCTCGCTTCTCAACGAAAAGGTGAGCGGTACTACCGGTGAGACGAAGCAGATCACGGGCTATCGCGTCCAGATTTATTCGTCCAACTCGCAGCAGACAGCTAAAGCAGAAGCGCTCCGTTTGGAGAAACGTGTACTCGAGGAGAATATGGAGGTGGAAGTGCACGTGCTCTATACACCGCCGTTCTGGAAAGTGCGTCTGGGCGATTTCCGTACCAAAGCAGAAGCCGATCTCATGAAAGCAGAGGTGATCCGCCGTATGCCGGAGCTGCAGGGCGATACCTACGTTGTCCGTGATCAGATTACCGTTAAAAAATAAGAATCAATATGGATTTGCAAGCCTTTATTCCTGATGATAAACTGACTGCCCAGTTGGCAGAACACATCACCGATACGCTCTCGCTTATCGGTGAGGATCCGCAGCGAGGTGGCCTTTTGAAGACCCCGCAGCGTGTTGGCAAGGCGCTTCAGTTCCTTACCAAAGGCTATAAGGAAGACCCGGAGGCGATTCTCCGCAGTGCTCTTTTTGAGGAAGAATACGATCAGATGGTCGTGGTAAAAGATATAGAGTTCTACTCCCTTTGCGAGCATCATATGTTGCCTTTCTTCGGTAAGGTGCATGTGGCTTATATACCTGCCGGCAAGATTACCGGTCTTTCGAAGATTGCTCGTGTAGTGGATGTGTTTGCCCGTCGCCTGCAGGTGCAGGAACGTTTGACCAACCAGATAATGGAATGCATCCAGCAGACGCTCAATCCGCAGGGCGTGATGGTTGTTATTGAAGCAGAGCACATGTGCATGCAGATGCGCGGGGTGCAGAAGATGCACTCGATGACCGTTACTTCCGCTTTCTCCGGCGTATTCGAAGAACAGCCCACCCGCGAAGAATTCATGAACCTCATTCACAACAAGTAATATACCCCGTCATATGAAGGAAATTCAGGTACTTGACAAGACGTTTGTTTCCGCAATCTCGGAAGCAGAGATATTTGCTGCTATCGACAAGTTGGCCGATCAGCTTACTAGAGATTATCAGGATAAGCAGCCGATGTTTCTGATGATTCTCAATGGATCATTCATGTTCGCTGCCGACCTGCTCAAGCGTGCTACTTTTCCCGCTACTATGGCCAGCATCAAGCTCTCTTCCTACGAGGGCATGCTCACAAGCGGCCGTGTTCGCGAAGTGATCGGCCTTACGGAGGATATCTCCGGCCGCGATATCATTATTCTTGAGGATATTGTCGATACCGGTACTACGATGCATTGCCTCATCCCCGACTTGATGCAGAAAGGCGCTAAGTCCGTAGAGATCTGCACGTTCCTCCACAAGCCTGATGCGCTTATTTTCGAAGACGCACGGCCAAAATACATCGGTTTCGAGATCAACAACCTGTTCGTTCTCGGTTATGGCCTCGATTACAACGGTTACGGCCGCAACCTTCCGGAAATCTACATGCTCAAAAACTAATATTCATCACTTTACAATACATTCACAATTATGGTTAATATCATTCTCTGTGGCGCCCCTGGCTGCGGCAAGGGCACTCAATCCGACTTCATTGTAGAAAAATACGGTCTTACTCACCTCTCCACCGGTGATCTGATGCGCAAGGAAGTGGCTTCTGACAGCGAGCTTGGTCAGCTTATTTCTTCGTATACCAGCCAGGGTCAGCTTGTCCCTGATGACGTGACCATTCAGCTTCTCGAGCAGCATATCAATTCTCTCCCGGAAGATACAAAAGGCCTTATCTTTGATGGCTTCCCACGTACGCTCAACCAGGCAGTTCAGCTTGAGCGATTGATGAAGAAGCGCGGTGATAAGACAGCTATCCTCATTGATATCAACGTTCCGGAAGACGAGATTGTTCGTCGTCTGATTGAGCGCGGCAAGACCTCCGGTCGTGCTGATGACAATCTTGAAACTATCAAGAAGCGTCTTGTTGTTTATCACGATCAGACTCGTCCGGTTGACGACTACTACGAGCTCATGGATAAATATGTTCGCATCCAGGGTCTTGGCACTATCTCTGAGATCTTTGGCCGTATCTGCCGAATTCTCGATAAGATTTATAAATAACAGTTCTTTTTCCTGAAGCTTACAACCTGATGGCTGCAAACTTTATAGATTACGTTAAAATATACTGCCGCTCCGGTAAAGGCGGAGCAGGCAGTCTTCATTTCCATCGTGCTAAGTATGTGCCGAAAGGCGGACCGGATGGCGGCGATGGAGGTCGTGGTGGACATATTATCCTTCGCGGCAACCGCAACCTGTGGACGCTTCTCCACCTCAAGTATCAGAAGCATATCTTTGCTACCGACGGCGGTCATGGCGGAGAATCCCGTTCTTTCGGAAAAGACGGCGAGGACCGCATCATCGAAGTACCGTGCGGCACCGTTGTTTATGATGGTGATACAGGCGAATTCCTCTGTGAAGTGAAAGAGCACAGGCAGGAGGTAATCTTGCTCAAAGGTGGCCGAGGCGGTCTGGGCAACTGGCATTTCCGTACGGCTACCAACCAGGCCCCGCGTTATGCGCAGCCTGGAGAGCCTTGCGAAGAGCGCAATGTGATTCTCCAGCTCAAAGTATTGGCTGACGTGGGTCTCGTGGGCTTCCCCAATGCCGGTAAGTCTACCCTTCTTTCCGTTGTTTCTGCGGCTAAGCCGGAGATTGCTGACTATCCGTTCACCACGCTCACTCCTCAGCTCGGTATTGTCAAGTATCGCGATGAGCAGTCGTTCTGTATGGCGGATATCCCGGGTATTATCGAAGGTGCTGCCGAAGGCAAGGGCCTGGGACTTCGTTTCCTCCGTCACATCGAGCGCAATGCGGTGCTCCTGTTCCTTGTCCCGGCTAACACTTACGATCTTGAGGGGGGAATCGGCACGCCCGAGGCTATCCTGCGCGAGTATGAGATTCTTCTCAACGAACTCCGTAAATACAACCCCGAGCTGCTGTCCAAAGCCCGTGTACTTTCTATCAGCAAGTCCGATACTGTTGATCAGGATACGCTCGATCGCCTGAAGGCGTATTTTAATGAGCATCCTATTCTCAATGAAGACGCTCCCGAAGCTACCGATGAATGGGGTGGTACCGGTCCTGCCCGAGTGGAAGTTTGCATCTTCTCTTCGGCGGCATATATGGGTATCGACGAACTCAAAGATGTCCTTTGGACGGAGATCAACAAGGAGTGCAATCAGGTGATTGAAATCTCCCACGCTCCTATCGACGTAGTTCAGATTGAGCGTCCGGAAGAAGAGGAGGAAGACGACGAGCCGCGTACGATCTATATGAACGAGGTGGATGAGGAATGGGACCTCTCCAAATATCGTGGCATCGGTTGGGACGATCTTGATGACAAGGAGTAACGCCCAAATTGTACATATACAAATCAGCCCCGCAGCGTACCTGCGGGGCTGATTGTTTTTTTCTGGGGATTAGTGCAGGAAGATCTTTACGATGGCATCCTTCAGTTTTCCGTAGGGTTGGTAGCGCAGTGGTAGGTCGAGCCAGTTGTATTTCTTTACGACGGCCTTTTCGTGCGAGAAGGTCTCGAACGATTTCTTTCCGTGATAGCTGCCCATGCCCGAGTTGCCGACACCGCCGAAAGGCAGGTAGTTGGTTGCTATATGCATGATGGTGTCGTTGATGCATCCTCCGCCGAAGGCACAACGTTCCATGAAAAGTTTCTGTATACGTCTGTCATTGCTGAAAAGGTAGAGCGCGAGCGGATGCGGCCGATCTTGTATGAATTGGAAGGCTTCTTCTGCGTTCTTAACGGTCAAGATGGGAAGAAGCGGACCGAAAATCTCTTCTTGCATTACTGCATCATCTGCCGTCACATGGTCAAGGATGGTGGGCGCTATCTGCAGCGTTTCTGCATCAGTATTGCCGCCCATCACCACCTTCTCCTGTGCAATCAATCCGGATATACGGTCGAAGTGCTTACGGTTGATAATCTTTCCGTAATGCTTGTTTTGTAATGCATTTTCGCCGTACATGGCCTTGGCCTCTTCTTGTAGAAGTCTTACAAACTCATCATGCACTTTTTCTTCTACCAATGCGTAGTCCGGTGCGATGCAGGTCTGGCCGCAGTTGAGATACTTGCCGAATACGAGTCGACGGGCAGCCAATCGAAGGTTGGCTGTGTGGTCGATAATGCAGGGCGATTTGCCGCCCAATTCCAGCGTTACCGGTGTCAGGTGTTCTGCCGCCTTGCCCATTACATATTTGCCTACGCTTACACCGCCGGTGAAGAAGATATAGTCAAATTTCTGCTCGAGCAGACTCTGATTCTCGGCTCTTCCGCCTTTTACTACACTTACGTGTTCCGGTGCGAACGACTCCTCGATGATGGTGCCCAGTACGGCTGATGTGGCCGGCGAGTATGCCGATGGTTTCAGTACGACTGTATTGCCTGCAGCGATAGCGCCTACGAGCGGCTCCAGCGAGAGCAGCACCGGATAGTTCCAGGGCGACATGATCAGTACCACTCCGTAAGGTTCCTTTACGATCATCGATTTGGCGGCGAAGTTGCTGAGTGGAGTGGGCCGCCATTCGGTCCGTGCCCAGCGTTTGAGGTGCTTCTGAAAATGTGCTATTTCGCTCAGTGTCAGCCCTACTTCACACATGTAGGCTTCCGATGCCGATTTGCCGAGGTCAGTATGAATGGCGTCCAGCAGTTCCTGTTCGTGTTTGAGGATAGATGCCTTCAGGTTGGCGAGTGCCTTCATGCGGAAAGCGATGGGGAATGTGGAGCCTGTGTTGAAGTAGGCGCGTTGTGCGTCTACCAATGGTTTTGCTTCCATGATTATTCTTTTACAAGGTGATAAAATTTCTTGAGTTCTTCTTTGTCCATCAATACCGGCACCGGATAGAGCGGATTGGCCTCCGCATCAGCGTGCTCGGCCATTTTTTCTATGTCGGCTTCTTCTATGCCGGACAACTTGCGCGGGATGCCCATTTTGTCGTTCATCTCCTCAATCCAGTCGATAAACAGGTTGGCGGTTTCTTCGTCGCTCTTGCCGGCTCCGATTACTCCGGCTTCTCGCGCCATCTGAGCCAGTTTGGCATGTGCGAATACCCCGTATTCTCTCAATACTATCGGCAGCAGTACGGCATTTGCCAGGCCGTGCGGAGTGCCGTATTGACCGCCGAGCGAATGAGCAACTGCGTGTACGTAGCCCACGTAGCTCTTCGAAAAAGCGGCACCTGCGTAATAGGCGGCATGAAGCATGTTCTGGCGAGCTTCTGCATCGGTGCCGTCCTGATATGCGCGATATAGATACTGATGGATGAGGCGTGTGGCTTTGATTGCATTTTCGCGAGTATCCTTGGTGGTCGATCCGCCGATATAGGCCTCCACGGCGTGAGTCAGTGCATCCATGCCGGTAGTAGAAGTGATGTGCTTCGGCAGGCCCGTTGTGAGCCGGTAGTCCAGAATCGCATACCGTGGAATGAGCGGAAACGAGTTGATCGGCACTTTGTGATGCGTCTTTGCATCGGTTATCACAGCCGCGAGGGTCGTTTCCGAACCGGTTCCTGCCGTGGTGGGAATGGCGATGAGGCATGGCAGTTTCTTGAAAACTTTCAGGATGCCGCCCATCTGTTTTACGCTCATCCAGGGCTGTACGATGCGGGCTCCGCAGGCTTTGGCGCAGTCCATGGCGCTGCCGCCGCCGAGGGCGATGATGGCTTGCGCGTGGCTTTCTATATAAAGCGCCCGTGCGGCCTCTACGTTGTCGATTGTCGGGTTGGGGATTGTCTCGTCATATACGGCATATCGGATTATGTCGCTGTCGAGCACCTTGGTCAGGATATCCAGCAGTCCGGCTTTCACGATGCCTTTATCGGTTACGATCAGCACGCAATCCACACCTCGTCTGCGGAGCATGGCCGGCAGTAGGGAGATGGATTCGCGGGTCTTGGGAATGCGGTATGGAAGCAGGGGAATAGCTACCTTGAAGCAGAATTGAAAGCCTCTGCAATACGCTTTCTTGGCAATGTTCATTGGTTTTCCTTTCAGTTTATAGTATATGGCCTTTATGCTTTGCATAATGGCATCAGTTATAGTGTACGGATAGGCATCAATTATTTTGCCAAAAGCCCTCTTTAATTTGTTAAAAAAGCCAAAAACATTCGGCTTGTACCGGTAAAAAAAAGAGCCGCCCTCAAGCGACTCTCATGCGACTTTGATGCGACTTTTCAGATGCTCCCATCAAAGAGTGTGTGCATTTCTTCTTCCAGCGTCGTGAGCTGGCGGCGGCAATACGTCAGCAGCTCTTTAGCCTCTTGGGCTTTCTGCTTGTATTCGTCTATCGAGATGGCCTCCTCTTTCTCGAGGTCTTCTACTATGGCTTGCAGGCGTGCAAGCGCTTCGTCATACGTCATATTCGTGTTGTTATTTGTTGTTTATTCCTGACTGAAATGTACGAGTACACGTCGGTAACTGTTGAAAATCTTTGATTTGGATACGAAGCCCAGATAGCGTCTGTCGCTGTCTACTACCGGCAGGTTCCATGCTCCGGTGTCTTCGAATATTTCCATCACTTTTTCCATCGCCATGTCGTGCGACAGGATTGCCTGTGGAGAGGTCATCAGCTGCGAAACGGTGAAGCGGTCGTACAATCGGGGTTGAAACATGATATTGCGCACCTCATCCAGCAGCAGGATGCCCATCAGCCGGCCTTCGTGGTCGATTACGGGGAAGATATTGCGGTGTGATTCGGCTATTACTTTACACAGTTCGCCGAGCGTCATCTCCGGGAAAAGGGTCGAAAGATCGGTTTCCAGCACGTTGTCCATCTTCAGCAGTGTCAGCACGGAGCGGTCTTTGTTGTGGGTGATGAGCTCGCCCTTTTGTGCCAGTCGCATCGCGTAAAGAGAGTGGGGCTCGAAGGCGCGTATTACCAGATACGACACCACGCTTACCGTCATCAGCGGCATGAAAAGATGGTAGCCGCCTGTCAGTTCGGCTATCAGGAAGATACCGGTCAGCGGGGCATGCATCACGCCCGACATCAGGCCGGCCATACCTACAAGCGCGAAGTTGCTTTCCGGAATATTACACCCGATGATGTTCATAATCCGGCCGCAGACAAAGCCGGTAAGGCAGCCTACGAAAAGCGACGGAGCGAAAATACCGCCCACGCCGCCACCGCCGTTGGTGGCTACCGAGGCTACAATCTTCACAAGCACGATCAGCGAGAAATAGCTGATCAGAATCCACGACAGGTGTGCCTGTCCCCATGCCGATATACCGAGCCATTCGAATGGAGAATTGGCCAACAGGGAGGCCTCTGCCGTCGGGTCGGTTGCTGTGTTGAGGTTCAGCAGGTCGGTGATGGTGGAGTATCCTTCGCCGTACAGCGGCGGGAAGATGAAGATCAGCACGCTCAACGAAAGGCCGCCGATTGCAATTTTCACCCACCAGCTCTTCACCTTCTTCTTGAAGCTCTGCTCCAGGTGGTTCATGCCGCGGGTGAAATAAAGCGATACCAATCCGCACACAATGCCCAGAATGATATAATAAGGCAGCCTCGACACCGAGAATGCTTCATATTGCTGAAGGGCGAAAAGCGGCTCGCTTCCCGAGAAGATATACGAAAGCGCGGTTGCTGTTACCGATGAGATGAGCAGCGGACCGATGTTCGCCATCGTCATGTCTATCATCAGCACCTCCAGCGTGAATACCAATCCCGCAATAGGAGCCTTGAAAATACCGCCGATGGCACCTGCTGCACCGCAGGCAATCATCAGCATCATCGTGCGCTGGTTCAAGCGGAAAGCCTTGGCCAGATTGCTGCCGATGGCCGCTCCCGTCAGTACGATCGGAGCCTCCGCACCTACCGAACCGCCGAAACCGATCGTTACGGCCGAGCTGATGATCGACGACCACATGTTGTGTGCCTTGATAATCGATTTGCGTTGCGAAATAGCGAAAAGAATCTTCGTGATTCCGTGGCTGATATCGTCTTTTACGATGTATCTGACGAACAGCGCGGCCAGCGCGATGCCGATGGTCGGAGTGATCAGATACCAGAATGTATATTCGCCGTGAATCATCACGTTCTCCACTACGTACTGACACGCGTGGATGAGCGTTTTCAGCAGCCATGCGGCCAGTGCAGTAGCGATACCCACCAGCAGACTCAGCACCCCTACGAGGTGTTTTTCCGATAGATTGGTCTCTCGCCACGATATGAGGCTGTTCTTTATTTTACTTACCTTTTCCATGAAGAATTACTCCTATGGTATAAAACAGAATCTTGATGTCGAGTCGGAGCGACATGTTCTCCATATATGCGATGTCGTAGCCCAGGCGCTGGATCATTTTTTCCAGCGTGTCCGTGTAGCCTACGCGTATCGGTCCCCACGATGTCAGTCCGGGGCGCATCTTGTAAATGAGGCAGTAATACGGTGCCTCTGCTGCTATTTTTTCTATGAAAAACGCACGTTCCGGACGCGGACCGACAACCGACATGTCGCCTTTTAGAATATTCCACAGCTGAGGCAGTTCATCCAGTCTGTACCGGCGGAGCCATCGTCCTATCGGTGTGATGCGCGGATCCTCGTCCTGCGTCAGCATAGGTCCGTCTGCCTCCGCGTGGTCGTTCATCGTACGGAATTTCCAGATGCGGAAAGGGCGTCCGTAATGCCCGATGCGCTCCTGTCCGTACAGAATCGGACCCTCCGATGTCCATTTCACGGCGGCCCCGATAGCTATCAGCACAGGTGAAAGAACAACCAGGCTGCTGAGACTCACCACAATGTCGAACGTCCGCTTGATTGTCAATTGGAAATCGGTCATCGGCATGTCCGTGATCGAAATCATCGGCTGCTCGTCGAAGTTCTTGATGCTCGTTCTGCCCATCAGCAGGTCATATGTTCGGGCCGTGAAAGCTATCTCCACACGCTTCGGGTAAATCCGTCCGATGAGGTCATACAGTTTCTTCTCATCTGCCTCGTCCGGCACTTCTATCACTACGCGCTCTGTGCCTTCCGGCAGAACCACCTCGCCCTCGGCTTCCGCCAGCCGGATGGTGTGTGTCCGGGGTTTGTGGCCGTAGGCTTTCGTCAGCAGACTGATCAGCAGACGTACCATATAAACAGCCCCGAACTCCAGTCCGAAAAGCGCCAGCATCGAGTTGTAATATGCGTAGTGATCGGGCACTACGTCATCTATGATGATGTAGAAAAAGGCGGCCAGCGTGATTACGGCTGTCGATAGCAACGTACTTATAAGTTCCCGACCGATTTGTCTGCGGTTGGGCTGCATGTAGTAACCCGAGAGGTAAAACACAAGGCAGCAGAACAACGGGTATCCGATGAGCGCTTTGTGGAGTTTCAGCGCTTCTGCTACACCCGTCGCGAGTGTCAGCATTCGCTCGTCGCCGTCCAGCATCCAGCGGAAGCACATGAAGCACAGCCATGCTGCCATGCTCGCTATCAGATCGCCCAGCAGGTAAATCAGTTGCCTGCCTCGTCTTGTCTGAAAATATGTGTGTTGCCGGGTCCTCACTCGCGGATGATTTTTATCTCGTTGTGTACTCCGAGCTTGATGATGCTGCTCGGCTTCGGTTCGCTTCTGTCTGTCTGTCGGTAGCGGACTACGTAATCCACTCCTCCGATGATCTCCTCGCTCATCTCCCCGAAGTTGCGGGCTGCCGGCTGCCCCGAGATGTTTGCGCTCGTGCTCACCAGCGGATGGTGCAGCCCGGCGCAAAGAGCCTGCGTGAACTTTTCGCTGGTGATGCGAATGCCGAGGCTGCCGTCTTCCGCTAGCAGCGACGGGGCTACATTGCAGGCCCCCGGATAGATGATCGTAAGCGGCTTTGTGGCAAACTCGATGAGGCTCCACGCCATCTCCGGCACTTCCTCCACATAGCCTTGAAGTTTGCCCGCTGCCTCCAGCAGGCATAGCATCGACTTCGAATCTTCCCGCTGTTTCAGCTTGAAAATCCGTCTCACGGCCTCTTCATTGGTGGCATCGCAACCGATGCCCCATACCGTGTCGGTGGGGTAGAGGATGATGCCTCCGCGGCGCAGCACGTCGAGTGCTTGCTGCAAATCTTCTTTTTCGTATCGTTCTTCCATGTTCGGGCGCATATTGAGTCGCAAAGATACGAAAAAGTTTTGATACTTACAAATAAATCGTATTTATTTGAGATTTTGTTCCCGCCTTCTTGCTCGTTTCAAAAAATAATACTATCTTTGCATCCGAACAAATACCCGATACCATGAAGTGGAAGATTCTCCTGCTGGCCATGTTTTGCACGGCCGCACTCTCTGCGCAAGATACCGTTTCGCTCCTTTTCGGCGGCGATGCCATGTGCCACAGTCCCCAGTTCCAATGGGCCTACAATCCGTCTACCGACTCGTATGACTACGAGCCTTGCTTCCGCTATATCCGCCCGATTGTCCAGCAGTCCAATCTCTCTCTGGTCAATTTGGAAGTTACCCTCGGTGGACTCCCGTATTCCGGTTATCCTAATTTCTCTTCGCCCGATTCGTATCTTGATGCCCTCCGCAACGCGGGTTTCGATGTTATGATGATGGCCAATAACCACGTGCTCGACCGTGGTCGCCGGGGCATGGAGCGCACGCTCGATCAGCTTGGCGAATGCCCCAATATGGGCGCTTACCGCAGTCCGGAAGATCGTGCCGACCGCTATCCGCTCATCATGGAAGTGCAGGGGCTTCGCATCGCATTTTTCAACTGCACCTACGGCTGCAATGGCTATCATGCGCTCCCGCCTACTTCCGTCAATCTGATTGATACGGCCGAGATTGCGCGCGACCTTCAATCCATTGCAGATCAGGATGTTGACCTCCGTGTGATGACTATTCACTGGGGCATCGAATACCAGCTCCGTGCCACGCAGGCTCAGCGCGATTTGGCCCGTTGGTTTGTCTCCAAAGGCTTCGATCTTGTCATCGGAGGCCATCCTCACGTGGTAGAAGATGCCGAGATGATTGATGATGTTCCGGTCTTCTATTCCCTCGGCAATCTCATCAGCAACCAGCGTCGTGAGAATACCAATGGCGGTCTGCTCGTGCGCGTGAATATAAATAGGAATACCCGCCGGATCGTTTCTGCCGAATATA
>JAGHUE010000079.1 GCA_018064985.1 Candidatus Colicola faecequi
ATTGTAGCTGTGCATGAATGCATTCGGCACAAACACTTCATCCTGCCAATCCGTTTCCTGCAATGCGTAATCGAAGCTGGTAGGATAGAATTCGCTCTTGCCGAGCTTGTAGTTTTTCAACCATGAAGCAAAGCCATCCTGATAATAACTGGCAATTTCTTCAGAACCGTTGCGCATTGCGTAAATCTTCAGCTCGGTTTCTGCCTGCCCACGGGAGTCGAGAACATCAAGCTTCTTCCATCGGTTTTGAAAGCCCCAATACGCATCGAAGCTTACATTAACCTTTCCTTCACCGCCATTCTTGGTAGTGACGATGATCACACCGTTTGCACCACGGGAACCATAGATAGCAGTTGCAGATGCGTCTTTCAAGATTTCCATCGATTGGATATCGTTTGGAGCAATAAAAGAAATATCGCTGGTTATAACACCATCTACTACGTAGAGCGGATCATTTCCACCCATTGCAGACCCGATACCGCGGATACGAATAGTGGCGGCTTGGCCTGGCTGGCCGCTGTTGGTGGTAACGGTAACACCAGCTGCTCTACCCTGCAATGCCTGGCTCAAGTTAGCAACAGGTGCTTTAGCAAGTGCATCGGCACTTACCGAAGTCACAGCACCGGTAAGGTCGCTCTTTTTCATTACACCGTAGCCTACAGCCACAACCTCGTCGAGCATCTTGCTGTCGCTCTTGAGAGTAATACGGATCGGATTAGAATTGCTTACGGTTACTTCTTGCGTTTCATATCCCATGTATGAAACCACAAGGACGGCTCCCTTCTTTACCTGGAGGGAAAATTTGCCGTCGAAGTCGGTAATAGTACCTGTGCTGGTGCCTTTCACCATCACATTGGCACCGATCACCGGATCGGGCTCGCCTTCTGCCATTACAACACCGGTAGCCGTGAGCTCCTGAGCCATGGCCAGTGTAGTGCCGCAAACGAGAAGGATAAGCATCAATAAAGAATGCAAAATGCTCTTCATGTGATTTGAGTTTTTTATTTGTTAGTTTTTATGATTTGATTCGTCGGTAAGAAAGCGTATCCAAGAATAGAATAAAGAACAGTTTTTGAGAAAAAAACATGGAAATTACGCTTATAAAAAATGCACATGTGCGGGTGCGTAATTTTAAAAAGTGTTCCAAAGATAGTAAAAACATTGGACATGAGCAAATAAATATTTTATGCTCTAAAACATATTTATACTCTTTTATGATTACACACGATTACTTCAAATTACTTTTCAAATGCTGATTATCAACTAATTAAGTTTTTATAAATTTCACTTTATAGCAGATAATAAATCAAATAACAGGTGAAATATTGTTGTAATAAAAAAAGAGCACAAAGTAAAATCAAACATTGAATAAAGTTATATATGATGATTTAATAATACTTTGTTGTGCAAAGATAGTATCATACAAATATGCAAAAAAAGCTTCGTGAAAATTTCACGAAGCCTTATATCAATTACAAAAAATATGCAGATTTTTACACTTATTTATTCTCTGTTTCTGCTGCTTCATCTTCGGCTACCATCTCCTCAAAATAAGCCTTCAGATTAGCCTGTGCATCAAGCTCCATTTTCCTGCGTGTACGATAGCGCATCATCTCCACACCACGATTGGAAAGATTGAGTAACGGAGCAATTTCCTTGGTCTGCAAGCCCATATAAATATATACGCAGAGCTTGCGTTCCTGCTTGTTCATCCACGGAAAGCGATCGCTAAGTTTGCGAATAAAGCTGTCATTTACAAAATCAAAGTTCTCCTCGAAGCGTTGCCAATCCTTATCCGCGTGCATACCTGCTCCCAAACGCGTTTCCAACTGTCGAAGTGCTTTCTTCGCGCCCTCCTTATCATCAGACTCTAGAATCTCATAGATGTGATGCACATCCTGCTGAATAGATTGCGCCATCTCATTGCGGTTTACCTGGTTGAGCAACACAGAGTTAAGCTCCTTGCTCTTGGCTTTAAGATTGTACTCTACCCTTTCACGCTCAAGCTCCAGAATACGCATCTGCTGCTGATGAATCTCGGCCATTTTCTCGGCAGCAAGACGTTCATCACGCATACGAATGCGGCTGCGTACGATTGTAAATGAAAGGAAAAGGAAAAGCAGGAAAAGTGCAATGTATATTAAGATAGCCCACCAGCTCATGTACCACGGAACAAACACTTTAACCGGACGTTTTTCCCACGGAGCAGATTCCGACAACCCGAGCGCATGCTCAATATCCATACGATAGAATCCATCAATAGCTCCAAGAACAGCGCATCCATCATCGGTAAGCTTCATATTGGCAAAACCGCCTACAAAGAACTTATAATCATCCACTACCGCATATTGCGATTCGCTATACACTTCTTTTTCCGAATCATAAGCACGAAGCAACAGGCGAGCATCATGCATATACAGGAGATTACCGTAGGCATCCTTTGCCATCAATTCATATTTGTGCGCACCATCAAGCTTTTCTGCCAGCTCAGCATCCTCACGGAGTGATCCGTCCGGCTGTACTACAGCCAGATAGCCTTCCGCACTTACAATGAGATCATTCCCCAAATTGCTGATAGCATATCGTGTACGCTGAGGATCCGGGAGCATCAACTGCACATTGAGTCGGGAAAATCCTGCTGCGAAAGAAATACGCTCCACACCTCGCGAGGAAATGGTCCAAATATTGCCGAATGGATCTTGTTCTGCGTATAACACAGTCTCTTCGTATCCGTTTACATGCTGTACAACCTGGTATTCTGCACCTACTTTTGCGAGGAGATAGAATCCGCTATAAGTACACGCAAGTGCCTGATTAGCTTCTGTTTGTATAACGTTCCATACTCCATCCGGTATTGGCAGTTTCTCAAGCGACAGACCTGCAATGCGGAACAAACCGCGATTGTGGCAGCAGAAGAGCTCTCCATTCATACTGACGAGTCGCCATACCTGTCCAAGAGAACCGTCTACAAGTTCGAGAACAGACGAATCCTTACGTTTGAAATAAAGCCCCTGATTCGTACCGAAATACATGCCGTCGGCCGTTTCGAGATATGCATAGCCGGAGCCGTAATCTTCATCTTTGTCATTAAGGAACTCGAGGGGCGAACTGAGCATAACAACATCAATTCCCTGATCCATACCGAGCCAGAGGTTCTCTTCGCGGTCAAAAGCAAGAGAAAGAACGGTATTGTTCTGCAAACCGTGACGACGATTCACAAATACAGGGTTGTGACCCTCCAAATCTGTCACTACCAGACCGCGTAATACGGTACCGAAAGCAATCTTATGTTCGCTTACGGACATGCTGTAAAGCTGATTGCGATGGAAGAAACCATCGACATCGGTAACAAAACGACGAATAGAAGTGCCGTCACACAGGTAAACGCCATTGAAATCGGTAGCAATCAGGAAAGAGTGCTCGTCGTAAGGAGCCATAGCTGAAATCGTAAGTCCGAGAAGCAACTGGCTGCCTTCGATGGTATGCAGGCGATGTCCACTGTAGACGTATATGCCGTTGCTGGTAGCCAAGTAGAGGCAATGGTCCTGAAGGAGTGAGGCATATACGATGCTGGCAGGGTCAATCACTTCGGTATGGCCTCCGGGCTGACGGACAAAAATATGATTGCGAGTTGTGATGTAGATTATACCGTCGTCATAAGCCATATTCCAGACATCCCCGAAGACATGAGCCGTAGCGGGCAAGCTGTCGGTAAGCGGACGATAAAGCATGCCGGCATCTTCATCGGGAGTAAAAACGCCGAAATCGTTAGAACCACCCACATAGATCGAACCGTCGGGACCGGCAGCCAAACTATGTAAGGCAGTAGAATTCCAAATGCCATAGATATTCCAGCTTTCGCCGTCGAATTCGAGCAAACCATAATTGTTGGCCGCATATATCCAGCCTTTTTCAGACTGCATTATGCGCCAATTTTGCGTACCTGCCGCATAATCCTGCGGGGAGTAATTACGCACGATCGGTTGCCATCCATAAGCGGCATGAGCCAAGCCACTGACCCATGCTGCACAGAAAAGCAATATTATCCGATACAAAGCTTTTTTTCTCTTCAATAGTACCGTCATTTAGCAGATTAATATAGATTTATAAGGTAATCGCAGAGGAATCGGAAGGTTAATAATTACGGGATATTTAAGGATGCGTCATTCAGCTCCTTGCTGCGGTTCAAAAAGCAGCTCTACCCCATCCTCTGGGCAGATGTTGTAGGTATGACGCATTTTCAGGAGATGAAATTTGAAGTCCTCCACTGAAAAGGTCTGCTGGGTGCGGATGATATACTCATCTCCATCCTGCCATTCTTCGGAAAGGGTTTCCGGAACAGACAAACTGCAGATATACTCATACGTAAGAACGATGGAGCACGCCTTAGCACCATGCGGGAAAAGGAAGGAGCCGTCAGCTTCGCGGGCCATATCGCGGTACACACCTTTTTTCCAGTAGCGAGCCGAAAGAGATACGTTGAGCAATTCGGGCGCCAACATCAATCCGCCATTGGCATAAAGCGGCAGGAAAACATCATTGTCAGCACCTATTGCACGGAAATGTTCGTTGAGCTTGTCGGCAGAAAGAAGGAAGGTCCAGTTGTAAGCTGAATCGGCGATTGTAGGATAATACCATACCGTTTCGAGAAAATCACCAACTTGTACTTCGCGCGCGTAGACACTGTCACCGGGCATCATATTGCGGCAAGCGGCTGCAACAAAACCGTCGTAAAGTCCGCTATCGTTAGTCTGATTGAGTTGGTTCACATAGTCATCTAGCAGCGGGTCAACTTCAACGCGACGGCTGCAGGAAGCGAACAATGCGAGCGCCAACAGGAGCAAAAGAAAATGGTTTTTCATATTTAAAAATGAGAGTAATGATCTGTTTTTCAGATGATTATTTAACAATAGGCTCTTTGCGGTAGAGACGACCGGTAACTACGGCGACGAGCGTGCCATCAGCCAGCGAGACTTCAGTTCGAACAGACGGGAGCTTGCCATCAGAATCCATCTTGCTTACAGCACGGAGATGGTCGCCAAGTTTGCAAGCATGCAGGAATTCGATGCTGGAGCCGATAGTAAGTGCTTTGCCTTGCGTAAGCCCTGCCTGACTGAGATCAGCAAGCGTAAAGATGGCACCGCCCTGACAAACACCAGCACCATTCAGATGGCTTTCGGTTACTACCATTTCGGCAGCGGCCCAAAGACGGTTCATAGCTGTGAGGCGAATGCCGTTCATGCGAGCGAAAACGTCGCCTTCGTTGAGTTCTTCTTGTGTCATGGTATGTAAAGGTAAGGAGGAAAAAGCTTGCAAGGTGTTACTTTATACGGAGGAAACCTATGCCAAAACGCTCCACAGCCGCACGCTCGAGATCTTCACGAACGGAAGGATCAGCAATGCGGATGAGTTCGCGTGCACGCTCTGCCAAAGGAAGTCCCTTAAGGAAGGCGATACCGTGCTCAGTAACAATGTATTGCGCCTGGAAGCGGGTAGTAACAACGCCAGCCCCCGGAGCCAGATGGGAAACAATTTTGCTCTTGCCCTTGTTGGTCATGGAAGGCAAAGCAATGAAGCATTTACCGCCCTCACTCAAGCTGGCACCATACATAAAATCATGCTGTCC
>JAGHUE010000089.1 GCA_018064985.1 Candidatus Colicola faecequi
GCCCTACTCTCCAGCGGCATCAGTTGCCGGCAGGGTTCAAGGACTTCGGGGCGTACTGGGCAAGCAGGTTTTTGGAATTGTAAATAACGACAACGACCACAGCCGAACAAAGTGAGCAGATTGTGAGAGCGAAGCGAACAAAAAAATCCTGAAAAAAATCTTTTAGAAAAATCAGACTAAAAATCTTGATAGAAAAAGCCACCCGAAAAGGTGGCTTTTTGTGATGTATGTCGTTGCGGAAATATATTGATTGATTCAGTTCGTTTATTTCGTTCGGCAGGGGGGATTACTTCACGCGGACAAAATACATATGGTCGCCGTAGCCGTAGCCTGTAAATGGAACGTCGGACAGGTTTTCTGTGTAATGCTCAATCCACATCATCGAATCTCCGGAAAGACCCACAAACCAATTATTTCCGGGGATCTTACCTTGAACGCCACTCATCGAAATGGCAACGGGATCAGTTCCGCTCAACTCATATGACAAAATGAGCGTTGTATCCGGGTTGGTCTGCGTCCAAGCGTGGGCGATTGTAAGGGTATGGCCGGGGCCGAAAGTGTACGTAATGTCTTTGTCTTGCACATCGCCTCTAAAATCTACTACTAGATGCCAAGTGCCGGCAATAGTCAGATCCGAGGGCTGCAGTGGTTCGTCATTCGTACACGACGGCAGGCACATCATCAGCGCGCAAAGTGCAAAGACAACCAGAAAAATGATTTTTTTCATAAAATGATTTATTATATTCTGCGGCAAAGGTAACACTTATTTTTTGATTATGCAAGAGGATAAGCAATTTTCTGTCAATTATTTGTAAGAATTTTTACCCCCCCATTTTTATTCCAAAAATTTATAAATATTCGCGCATCTGTCTTCCAAATCCGCGCATTCACACATAACAAAGGCCCCGGCTCGTGCCGAGGCCTTTGTGTTTTATGGTTTATTTGCCATACAAGTCATGGTCCATAATCCGTGTAACCTTCCAATACCCACTTGACGGAATCAGAATCAAGAGTGAACACATACTCACGCCCGGATACAGCAGTTTTTTTTATGACACCCGTCTCTTGAGGGATAATCCCGTATTTCACTATATTGATCAGATACTTTTCTTCTTCGTATTTGTATCTAATTGCGTGAAGAAGATGCGGAACTTTCTTTTTGTATTTCAGTAAGTGGCCACGGCGTACTGGAGCCCATGATTTCTTGAAGACAGGAAACTCTTCTGCCCGATAAAACCGTACATCCGGGAATGATTCTTTGGGGAAGATTGTTTGCACTTGACATGAGTCGGGGAAGTCTGTAGACACAAAAATTCGTTCACCCGGTTCCCAAACAGAAACCCCATACTCAGCGAATGGTGGGTTCTGCATATAGTATTGCAGAGAGAATCGTAGCATCTCAGGCAGATTGTATATGTCCTGTGTATAGGCATGCAACGATATAACCATCATTATCACTATAACAGAAAACTTCTTCATAAAATACTTGTTTTTATTCGCTGGCAAAGGTAGCACTATTTTTTTGATTATGCAAGAGGATAAGCAATTTTCTGTCAATTATTTGTAAGAATTTTTACCCCCCCATTTTTATTCCAAAAATTTATAAATATTCACGCATTTGTCTTCCAAATCCGCGCATCGGGACTCAAATAGATAACTGTCCGATTTTTAGGGAAGCTTACATGATGTATTTATTTTTCGGCATTCGTAGGCACAGGATTTGCATATGTCAGAAAAAATGATTATTTTTGCACGCAAAAATCCAAACAAACCCACAGACACCGTATGAAGAAAGCCGTATTTCTGCTCGCAATGGTGCTTGGCGCAATGAACGCCGGTGCCGTCACCTTCCAACCGGACACCCTCTACAGCCGCTGGATCATCAACTCGTGCCTCTACCACTTCCAGGCCAACACCCGCCCTGCCGGCTTCGCGCAATACGACTGCAACGGACAGCTCCTCCGCCCGAGCGAATCGAACCGCGGATTTGACTACGTGCCGGGCCTCGTAGCTAAAGCTACGCTCGAAGCGGCCGACTTCTACAAAAGCGAAGCCTTCGCCCGTCGGTGGCTTTATGCCATTCGCGCTTACGGCCACACCTACGCCTACGGCAAGACGGCCGACGGACAGAAGGGCGTACCCGATCACGGCGGCAGCCTGGACGACCTGAACGCCACCAAGCTCTATTTCATGCTGCGCGAGCTCTCGCTCCCCGGCGCACCCTTTGCCGACGCGCAGACGGTAAGCGACTGCGACAATGCCCTCCGCCGCGCACAGCAGGCATTGGGCGACCACAACGACCGCTACAGCATCTCGGCCGAGACATCGACGGCCTATGCGGGCAACACCTCCTTCGCCGGCGGATGGTGGCATAAAGCCAGCTATCAGAACGAGATGTGGTGCGACGGACAGTACACGGGTCCGGCCCTGCTCGCCCAGATGCTCCCCGCCGGTTACCCGCTGCCCGGCAAGACCACCGACGAATGCTGGGACATCATAGCCGCTCAGCTCCGCATGACATGGGGCCGCCTCTGGAACCCCTCCACCCGCCTGCTCTACCACGCCTTCAGCGCCACCCCGGCCATGGACGCCTACTGGGCCGACCAGCAGCAGGGACCGCACTACGGCGTATCGGCCGAATACTGGGGCCGCGCCACGGGTTGGTATTTCCTGGCCCTCGTAGATATCCTGGCAGAGATGCCGGAAGACAATCCGAACAGAGCAGAGCTCCGGCAGATGCTCAACCTCCTGGCCGACGGCATAGCCGCCCGACAGGACGCGCAGACGGGCCTCTGGCGACAGCTGCTCCAATACGGACCGACCGTACTGACCGAGGGCGACAACTACCTCGAATCGTCGTGCTCGGCCATCTTCATCGCCTCCTACCTGAAGGGCATGCGACTGGGCCTTTACGACACCGATTATTATCCGCTGGCCGAACGCGCGTACAGGGGATTCGTTGAAAACTTCATCAACGACAACAACAACGACAACCACAACGGCGACGGCAACGTTATCGTCCTCACCCACAACTGCGCATCAGCCGGCCTCTCCGACACCCGCAAGGGCGATGCCGAATACTACCTCAACCAGGCCAACGACACCAAGCGCACCGACACCTACACCGAGGGCAAAGTGCTGGGCGCCTTCATCCTGGCTGCCACCGAATATGAGCGGGCCGTTGCCGACGGACGTCTGGGCAATACCAGCCGCCTGAACGCACGCAAGGCACGTCGATGCTGCCACAAGCAGCTTCGCTGCGGGCACGTGGAGATCCGCACGGAAAACGGCGTTTTTAGTGCCACGGGACAGAAACTGGCACAGTAATTGCAACGATAACGACAACGAAAACGACACTTATCCCCCGGCCCCTTTTCTCAAAGAGACAAGGGGAGATGAGAACAAAGAACGACAACATGCGAAGAGCGATATACATACTGATGATGGTGCTGGCGGCGAACATGCTGCGGGCTGAGATACCCTATCAGACCATGATAGTGATCGACCGGATCGCCTCGCTGCGCGTGCAGTACGCCCCCGAGGCCCTCGGCAACGATGTGGGCATGGCCAATCCGCACCCCGAGCGGCCGTTCCTCGTTCTCTCCGACGACATGATAGGCGATGGGCAGCAGCTCGAGATCTCCTTCGACGAACTCTCACACGCCACCCGCCATTACACCTACAGCCTCGTTCACCTCAATGCCGACGGCAAACCCAGTAAGCTCTCCCCTGCCGAGTATATCCGCGGCTTCAACACCGGCGACATCACCGACTACGAGCACAGCTTCAACACCTCGCAGCTCTATACCCACTACCGCCTGCTCTTCCCCAACGAAGATATGCAGCCCACCGTGAGCGGCGACTACGCCCTGATGATCTACGAAGACGCCAACCCCTCCAACCTCCGCGCGATGGTGCGCTTCCAGGTGGTGGAACCGGCCGTACGGATCAATGCCGACCTCCGCACCAATACCGACATCGAGTTTGCCGGCCGCTATCAGCAGCTCGACATCCGCGTGGATATGCAGGGCCTCAGGTTCACCAGCCCCGAAGAGGTGACACTCGTGGTGGAGCAGAACGGCCGCTCGGACAACCGCGTCTTCAACCCGCGCCCCACTTTCATAGAGCCGCAGCGACTCACCTGGGAGCATTGCAAACCGCTCATCTTCGAGGGCGGCAACGAATACCGGCACATCGACCTCTCCTCGGTTTATTTCATGGGCTACGGAGTCAACCATATCCGCTTCGACCACGAGGAAAACCTCTACGAAGCCGAGCTCTTTGAGCAGGAGTGGCGCAACGATTGGCCCTACCTGAGCGAACCCGATCTGAACGGCCAGTACGTAATCAACGCCGAGCGGACCGATGCCGACGACACCGAGGCCGATTACATGTGGGTGACCTTCTCGCTGCCCGCCCCCAGCCCGATGTTCGACGGCTCCATCTACCTCCTGGGCGACGCGTGGAACAACCTCCTGCGGCCCGACAACCGCATGACATATGACAATAATCGGCACGCTTACGTATGCCGTCAGTTCCTCAAGCAGGGCGGCTACGAATGGCAGTACGTCTTCCTGCCGAAGCAACCCGATGCACTCGGTCAGCGCAAGGGTACGCTCCTCCGCACGGAGGGCAGCCATTGGCAAACCGGCAACACCTACCGCATCTACGTTTACTACCGCCCCTTCGGCGCACGCTACGACCGATTGGTAGGGATAGAGGAAAGGTAAGACACCCCTCCCGCGGCAAAGCCGCACCCTCCCCTCACGAAGTGGAGGGGCAAGAACCAAGACAAAGGACCGCTTCGCTAAAGAATCAAGAATCAAGAACAAAAGACATGGATTTTCTTTACACAACAGACGTTACCTGGGCCAGCTCGCTCGTGAAGCTGCTGCTTTCGCTCGTGCTGGGCGCTACGGTAGGCCTCGAGCGCAGGTATAAAGGCCAGATAGCCGGTATGCGTACGTTCGCCCTCATCTCGATGGGCGCCACGCTGGCTATGCTCGTTTCGATTTACATCCCGCAGGAATACCTCGGACTCAAGAACGGCGACCCCGGCCGAATAGCGGCACAGGTGATCTCCGGCATCGGTTTCCTCGGCGCAGGTGCCATCATCCAGATGAAAGGATCGGTACGAGGCCTCACTACAGCAGCCGGCATATGGATGACCGCCTGCATAGGCTTGGCTGTGGGCGCCGGCATGTACGCGATCGCCACGATAGCATGCGTGCTGATCATCTTCGTACTGATGGCGCTCGACCTCATCGAGAAGCGCGTCTTCAAAGGCAACGAAGCCAAGATCGTTCGCCTGAAGGTGGATGACATCATCACCGACACCGAAGTCTACCGCGAGTGCTTCCGCAAGCACGGCGTACACGTGTCGGACGTGTTCCTCCGCTACGACTACACGGCACACGTTTCCACCATCAACTTCATCGTCCGCACCGCCTCCACCACCCGCTTCGAACAGATCTTTGCCGACATGAGCAAACTGGGGCATGTGCTCTCCCTCACGCTTGATAATGAGGTGAATAACTAAGAGGACCGCTGCGCTCGACGTGCCTAATTGCTAATTACTAATTGCTAATTGAATACATATGAAACTTGACGGAAGAAGAGTAAGCTCCAACGTAGAAGATCGCCGACGCATGAGCGGCGGAGGCAAAGCCGGACTGGGCATCGGTGGCGTAATCGTAATAGCCCTCATCACATGGCTCATGGGCGGCAACCCGCTCGACGTAGTGCAGCAGGTAGGCGTACAGGGCCTCACCGAGAGCCAGTATTCGGAACATGAATTCACGGCAGAAGAGGAAGAACTCGCCACTTTTGCCGGGCAGATCCTGGCCGGAACGGAAGACGTCTGGACCGAGATCTTCCGCCAGATGGGACGTCAGTACGTTGCTCCCCGACTGGTGCTCTACACGGGCGCTACGCAGTCGGGCTGCGGCATGGGTCAGGCAGAGATGGGTCCGTTCTACTGCTCGGCCGACCAATGCGTCTATCTCGACCTCTCGTTCTTCACCCAGATGAAGCGACAGCTGGGCGCTGACGGCGATTTCGCCTACGCCTACGTGATCGCCCACGAAGTGGGACACCACGTGCAGTATCTGCTCGGCACGCTCGACGAAGCCCACCAGGCCATGGCCCGCACCTCGAAGAAAGAGGCCAACCAGATAAGCGTCCGACTTGAGCTCCAGGCCGATTTCTATGCCGGCGTTTGGGCCCACCACGACAACAAACTGTACGGCAGCCTCGAAGCCGGCGACATCGACGAAGCGATCGACTGCGCACAGAAGATCGGCGACAACTACCTCCAGGAGAAAGCACAGGGCCGCTCCGTTCCCGACAGCTTCACCCACGGCACCTCCGAGCAGCGCAGCCGCTGGCTCAAGAAAGGTATCACCACGGGCGATATCCGCCAGGGCGACTCGTTCTCTCCCGCCTACAGCCGACTCTAGTCAACGATAACGACAACGACACTTATCCCCTGGCCCCTTTTCTCAAAGAGACAAGGGGAGATGACAACGACAACGAAAACAAAAACTCCTTTGGCTGCGCCAAGAAATCTATGCTATCCAATATAGGATTTTCAGGATTTCTCGAGCAGAGCGAGAAGGAGCTAATCCCCCTAACGAAAACGAAAACATGCGAAGAGCAATCTACCTACTCCTCCTTCTCGTGATAAGCCTCGGGGCAATGGCGGCCCGTACGCCACGGCAACCCAAGCAAGACCACCTCACCTTCCGCGATATACCTATCTGCGGACAGGAGAAACCCATGCGCGACTCGCTCCGCAGCCGCGATTTCCGCTGGGGCATGGATGGCCGCGTAAAAGGCTATCAGGGCCTCGTAGCCGGCCGGAAAATGACCATGCAGATCTGGACCACCCCCGAGTCGGAGGAGGTTTATTCGCTCGTGGCTTTCGGCCCTAAGATCCGCAAATGGGACCAGCTGAAGGCGCAGTATCTCGAACTCAAAGACCTGCTCCGCCAGAAATACGGCCGCCCGATGAACCACACCGAGCGCTTCCACAAACTCGTGCTCTCGCGCGGCGCTCGCCGCCGGGCCGTCACCCAGGGCAAGTGCGACTACCGCTCCACCTTCCGCGCCAACGGCGGACTCATCATCCTCTATATCGACTCCGACCGCCGCGTATGCCTCGAATTTCAGGACGCTGCCGGCAACGCCATCAACGAGGAAGAGATCATGCGCGAACTCTGACACGGACATTCCCCCCCCTTGCATACAACAGAAAAGGCACCCTCAAACGAGGATGCCTTTTTTTTGTTGTACTATGCTGCAAGATTATTTCTTCTCGCAAGTGAGGCACTTGTAAGCGAGGCCGGCGAGACCTGCACCTACGAGCGGAGCTACGATGAAGAGCCAGAGGTAAGGCATTGCGCAGAAGTCCTGAGAGAAGAGTGCCTGAGAGATGGAGCGAGCCGGGTTGACCGAAGTGTTGGTCAGAGGAATAGATACGAGGTGGATGAGGGTAAGAGTAAGACCGATAGCGAGGCCTGCAAACTTACCATTCTCATGCTTGCTGTCGGTAGCACCGAGGATTACCATCAGGAAAACGAAGGTGAGCACACACTCGATAGCGAATGCGCCACATACGTTTACGTCAAGATAACCGTTGCCGAGGATGTCAGCACCCCATGCGTTAGCAGCAAAGAGGCCGGCTTCCTTACCGCAAGCGGCATTGATACCGAAGAGGATAGCAGCAGCAGCGATAGCGCCTACTACCTGTGCGCCCCAGTATGCGAGCATCTCCTTGCAGGTCATGCGGCCGTTAGCCCATACGCCGAAAGATACAGCCGGGTTGAGATGTGCGCCGGAGATATGGCCGATGCCATAAGCCATTGCTACTACGGTGAGACCGAAGGCGATAGCTACGCCGAGGAAACCTACACCACCGAACAAAGCGGTACCACAACCGCCGAGAACGAGTACGAAAGTGCCAAAGCACTCTGCACCAAGTTTTTGACAAAGTTTCATGATTGTAATGTTTTAATGGGTTAATAAAAAAGTTATTTGATTGGAATAAAGACAAAGAACAAAGAACAAAGAACCAAGAGCCAAGAGCCAAGACAAAAGTCATAAGACTCCTCCACTCTTTGAGGGTAGGATGTCAAGCTAGCTTGACAGGAGGGGTGTCCTATCTGATGAATGTATCGTACATGAGGCGGAGCGTATGCGTGAGCACGTTTTCATCTGCCGCATCGGAGCCCGACGGATCGGCCGTAGGCAGGTTTTCAGGCGCTTCGAGCGCACACGTGCTGATCACTACGAAGCCGAACTTCTTCTCGGGATGGAAGAACATGGCGCTTCGCATGCCGTAGGCGCCGCCGGTGTGGCCCACGAGGGTGTCGCCGGGCGAATAGAGGTCGGTTTTCCAGAGCGAGAGGCCGTAGTTCTCGTCGGTGCTGCGGGGGCGCTGCATCTCCCGGGAGAGCTCCTCGGGGATGATACGTACGCCTTCGGGCGAGGTGCCGTAGTTCATATGCATCATCATATATCGTGCCAAGTCGGGCGCCGAGATCTTCATGCCGCCGGTGGGCGAGAAGAGAGGCGTATCGTAGCCCATGCGGTAGAAATCGCGGAAGCGCTCGGTGCGGGGCTCGTAAGCCTCGTCGTCGACGCATTCGAACACACCCGGTTCCACCTCTTCGTAGAGCGATGCGAAGCGGCTGGCGTCGAGCGAATCGACCATGTAGCCGCCGTAAAGGCCGAGCGGACGGAGCACGTGGGCCACTACGTATTCGTGGAAGCGCTCGCCCGAGAGTTTCTCAAGGAAAGAGCCGGCCAGGTTGAGGTTGAGGTTGCAGTACTCATAGCCCTCGCCCGGCGCATAGTCGTTGTAGCAGTTGCTCCAGAAAGGATTGACGTAGGGGTTGATGGCGTCGAGGGTGAAATAGCCCTCCGAGTCGTTGATCGACGAGGTGTGGGAGAGCAGCATCTCGAGGGTGATGACGGTGTCGGGGTAGCGCGGGTTGCGGATGCGGAAGCCGGCCAACTCGGAGACGTCGGTCGTGAGGCTCACCTTGCCCTGCTCCACCTGCTGCATGAGCGAAGTGGTGGTAAACGACTTGCTGATGGAGGCGATGCGCACCAGGCAGTCTTCGGTCATAGGCGTCTGCTGCTCCACGTTCTTGTAGCCGAACGAGTGGGTGTAGACAATCTTGTTGTCCTTCACCAGTACCACGTTCATGCCGGCATTCTTGATCTGCTCGAGAAACTGTGCCTCTTCCGTTTCAAACCGCGCACAGCGTTTTTCGAAATCGGATTTGCAGGATGCCAGGCTTATCGCAGCCAGCATCAGGAGAAAAAAGCGTGTTTTCATATTAGGTATTGTTTTATTTGTTTTCCAATGCATTCACAAGCATGCCGCAGGCGGCCAGGATATCTTCGCCGCGGGAACGGCGGATGGTGGTGGTCACCCCGCATTGGTTGAGGTAATCGGCCAACCATTGCATCTGTTTTTCGTTCGTAGCCGGGAAATGAGCCTGCTGGCGCTCGCGCGACTCGGGGTCGGGATCTTCGTGGAAGCGGATCAGATTGACGCGGCAATGGGGCGAGAAAGGCTTCAGCAGATTGACCAGCTCACGCGCATAGCGCATCGAGTCGTTCTTGCCGCCCCACACGATATACTCGAACGAGAGTCGGCGCTGATGGCGGAAGTCGTGCTGCCCTACCCAATTGAGCACCTGGCGCATATTCCGGAGTTTCTCAGCCGGCATAATCTCGGCCCGCTCATCTGCGAATGGGTTGTGAAGCGAAATTGCAAGATTACATTCGCTCTCTTTCAGGAAGCGATCCAATCCCTCTCCGGCACCTACCGTACTGACCGTTATCCGTCGGGGCGACCATGCGCAACCATAGTCGGCAGACATGATCTGTAGACTGCGAAGAATGTTTGATATATTGTCCATTGGTTCTCCTTCGCCCATATACACAAGGTTCGTAAGTTGCTGGCTGTCAGGTACTGAGAAGATCTGATTCAGGATATCTGCCGCAGATAGCTGTCCGCGGAAGCCGAGCGTACCGGTCATGCAGAAGCGGCAACCCATACGGCAGCCCGCCTGGGTGCTGACGCAGAGCGTAGCCCGCCTTACGGAAGCGGAGTCCTGGCTATCGTCCTCCGGAGTGGATTCGCCTTCGCTTACCGGGATGAAAACCGACTCCACAAACTGCTTGCGCTGCTCGCCGTTGGGCGCTTTCACCTCCACCTCGAAGAGGTATTTTCTCGTGCCGTCTTTCGATACGGCCTCAGCCACGGGCGCCTTCCGCCCTATCTCATATCGCTCTGTGAGCAGCTTGCGGCCCGCGAGCGAGATGTTGGTCATCTCGTCGAACGAGGTGGCCCGGCGGACATAAATCCACTCGGCCAGTTGCTTGCCGGCAAACTTCTTGAGGCCGCACGAGAGAGCTATCTCCTGCAGTTCGGATAATGTCTTACCTAAAAGTTTTTCCATATCTTTCAATCTATCCATCCCCCTCTCCCACTCTCTGAATAGGAGATCTCTACTTACTACACTCCCCTTCTCCCACTCTCTGAGGGGGAGATGTCGGCTTTAGCCGACAGAGGGGGTGTCTTACCTGATGCTGCCGCTCAGATCGTGGCGGATTTTCTTGGCATTGTTGGAGAACGCGCGCATCGACATGAGCGTAAGGATGATCACTACGAGCGGCAGACATACGGGCCAGGCCATGTGCCAATCGAAATCGAAACGATTGACGGCGAAGAACACGTAGAGCGCGAGCATGGCGTAGTAGCCGAGCGCGCAGATGAGCGTGAAGATATTCAGGTTGGCCTGCAGGAGGATATGCTTCACTTTGGTAGCAAAGAAGCCCCATACGAGCACAACGAGCGAGATCAGGCCCATCAGAATAGCCAATACGGGCATGGCCCAAACCGACATGATGGCGGCTCCGGTCTGCGTTTCCACCTCAACACCGTTGTCGTCGACAGTAGCGTAGCGGAAGTTGTCGTCGATCACCAGCGCACCTTCGGCATCGTAGGTGCGGGCGTTGATGGGAGCGAAGTCCATCGTGAAATAATGGTTGGCATCTTCCTCCGAAGAGAAGTATACCGGCGAGAAGCAGCAGAGCAGCACAGCGCAAACTGCCGCAAGGAAAAGATAAACGTTCTGTATTTTCATAATCTGTATAATTTTTTCCGGGTTGTCCTTATATATGTGCGCATGCGCACGAGGGGTCATTGGCCGATGATCACAATATGATCGGTGGTGCGGCCGCCCATCTGGCCGAATGCGCCTTTCACGTTGCCGTAGATCTGCACGCCCTCCATAGAGCCCATTTCGGAGAAGGCGTCCTGGATGTCGTCGAGTATGTCGCCCAGGTCGAAGCCGCCGCCCGGATTGCTGTCTTGCCAATAGTCGTAGGCATCGTTGCGCAGATAACCGGCCTGCAGCATGGAAGAAACGTAGAAATACGCATCGCGGTTGACGGTCTGCACGTTTATCACGAGCGAATCGGTTCGGGTGCGCGAAGAGTAGTAGAGTTGCCTATCGTCCAGATAGGTGGAGCGGCGATAATTCTCGTGATAATAGGGCATCTCCACTTCTATCGTGATCGGCGCATCGCTAAGGTTGACGTCGTGGTAAAGTCCGATGGACGTATGGCTGCCGTAGTAGTTCTGCGAAAGCGATATATTGATCTGATCGTAGCGTGCAAAACCTATCTCGCGGCTGTAGGCAGCAGCGGGCCAACTGAGGATCTGCTGGTCGTAGGTCTCGCTGCGGTCCCAGAGCGAGTCGCCGCTTACGGGATCGAGCCCTGTGAAGTGGTGGATAGTGTCATGGGTGGAGGCATACGTCCGGGTGCGGATGCAGAGCACATCGGTGGGGTTGCCTTCATAAGGCGGAAGGGTGATCCTGACAGGCACCAGCATCGGTTTGCGATCGATGTGCATATCGTCAGCCTCAGCCGTTGCGCCCGCGCGAACAGGCAGAACGGTCTTGACCGATGCACCCTTCGGGTAGTCTTTGTGCGCGATACGCACTTCTACCGTGTTGCCCGGCCGGAGCACGATGTCCGACACGTAGGCCCATGCCTCGGTGCGGTATTCCATGTCGGAATAGGTGTTCTGCCGCGAATCCATCACCTGCTTGCAGCTGAGAGCCGTCCAGGAGCCGCCATCGATGCGCATCTCCACGGTAGCGTCTTTGATATAGCCGCGACGGATCGAGTAGCCCGTGTAAGAAGCATCGGGCTGATACACCAAATCGTTGTAATAATACGCGTTGAAATACACCTCCTCGGTATTGGCCGCATTCAGGAAGAAGACGGAGCGGTTGAGATAGATGAGGGGTGTGCTGTCCGCCTCGAGAATGGCGTTCACCACCATCTGCTCCTCCTCGGCTTCGCCGCGGAACTCCACGGGGTGGTAGAAGAAATTGTTGTCCCAATCGCACGCGCACAGCACGAGGGCCACGGCACAGGCTCCGAGGAGCTTGCGCCATGAGAAGCGGATATGTGTGAACGTTTTTTTCATGCTTCAACTCGCTCAAAACTTGAACGTATAACTGATGCTCGGCAGGATCGGGAAGATGGATATCTGGTAGAGCGTCTGATCGTAGGCGTCGGCTATCATCAGGTAGGGGTTGGCGTGGCAATAGGCGTTGTATACCGATATGTTGAGCAGGTGCTCGGCATGGCTGCACCACGCATATTTGCCGGAGCGCATGATCTCCTGATGGGCGCGCAGCTTCTCGGGTCGGTCCCAGATCTTGCGCTGCTGCTTGCGGGTGTGCTCCTGCTGCCCCCAGATGGAGTATTTGTGGGGGAAATGGATGTTCACACCCAGGTCGAGGCGGTGGTAAT
>JAGHUE010000100.1 GCA_018064985.1 Candidatus Colicola faecequi
CATGACTCCGGGCTTCAAGTTCGCCGAGTATGAGCTTCGCGGTGTACCTGTACGTTTGGCTATCGGCGCACGTGACCTCGAAGCAGGCACCATCGAAGTAGCCCGTCGCGACACGCTCACCAAGGAAACCCGCTCGCTCGAAGGCATCGTAGAGCATCTGCAGGCCCTCCTCGAAGAGATCCAGAGCAATATCTATCAGAAGGCGCTCAACTTCCGCCTCTCGAACACCCGCAACTGCGACTCGTGGGAAGAGTTCAAGGAGGAAATCCAGAAAGGCGGCTTCCTCGCTTGCCACTGGGACGGCACGGCCGAAACCGAAGAGCGAATCAAGGAGGAAACAAAGGCAACCATCCGCTGCATTCCGTTGGACGCTGTAGAGGAAGAAGGCACCTGCATCTACTCGGGCAAGCCCTCTCATAAGCGCGTTATCTTCGCTATGGCTTACTAATGATCTGGATAGAAAACATATTACGCTTCATCATTGTGATGTTGCTTCAGTTGCTACTGGTTAACAACCTCCATTTTCTGGGGGTTGTCAACCCGTGCATCTATATCCTCTTCCTTTTGGCAATGCCGGCCGATCTGAACCGTCTGTGGCAATTGCTCATCGGTTTCGGCACGGGCTTCGTGATGGACGTTTTCTGCAACTCGATGGGCGTCCACACCCTCGCGTGCACTACGCTTTGCTTCGCGCGCCCATACCTGATCGGACGACTGGTGCAGGAAGACGAGCGACTCGTTGGTACTATCACAGCCATGTCGCTCGGTTGGGAAACCTACATCAAATACGTGGTTTTTTCACACTCGGCCACCACACCCTGCTCTTCCTCCTTTCGGCTTTCACTTTCCGCGCGTTTTGGCTCACGCTCATCCAGATTGTGCTGAGCAGCGCCCTGACCATCGCCCTCATTCTGGGTTGGGAGGCCATCCGGAAGAAATAATTTTCACATGCGCCCCCCCCATGGGACTTCGATGGGACTTCCATGGGACTTTCGCAGATTCAAATTAACAACGACAGAAGATGATCAACGACGAACTTTACAAGCGGCACCACGTGGTGCAGGCCATCGCCATTCTCGTGGTGGTGATCTTCGTTGCGCGCCTTTTCGCGCTTCAGATCATCGACAAATCGTTCCGCGACAAATCGGATAACATCTCGCTCGTAAAGCAGACCATCTACCCGCCCCGCGGCCTCATTTACGACCGCAACGGGGAACTGCTGGTATATAACCAGCCGATCTTCGAAGTAATGCTCGTGGTGCGCGACATGAACAAAGGCGAGGCGCCTTTCGACACCCTGGCTTTCTGCCGGGCGATGCGCATCGAGCGGGAGCAGTTCGACCGACGGATGGGCGAGATACGCGACAAATCGAAGAATCCGGGCTACAGCCAATACCGTCCGCAGGTGTTCATGACTCAGCTCAACTCAGTAGATATCGCCCCTCTCCAGCAGGAAATTTACAAACTGCCGGGCGTGAGCATCCGAAAGCGTACACTCCGCGACTACACGTATGCCGCTGCCGCCCAAGTGCTGGGCAACATCGGTGAGGTGAGTCAGAAAGATATCGACAACGACAGCTATTACCAGTCGGGCGACTTCTCCGGCCGCGACGGTCTGGAGCGCACCTACGAGAAAGTGCTGCGAGGCGAGAAAGGTATGGAGGTGCTGATGCGCGACAACCGCGGATGTATTCAGGGCCACTACGAAAACGGAGCCCTCGACCGCGATCCGATTGCCGGCGACAACATCACCATTACCCTCGATATCCAGCTCCAGCTGTTGGCCGAGGAACTCCTGCAAGGAAAAATCGGCAGCGCAGTAGCTATCGAGCCATCCACGGGCGAGATTCTTGCTTTGGCAAGCAACCCCACCTGGAACCCCTCGCTCCTCATCGGCCGTCAGCGCTCGGCCAACTACCGCGAGTTGCTCAACGACAAGACCAAGCCGCTCATGAACTGCGCTACCCAGGCGCAATATTCGCCGGGTTCGACCTTCAAAACCGTTCAGTCGCTCGTTTGCCTGCAGGAAGGCGGCATTACGCCCAACACGATGTATCCCTGCAGCGGTCCGGGCAGCTCGCCAATCAAATGCACCCACCATCACGGTTCGCCCGTTACTCTTCTCGGGGCCATCGAACAGAGCTGCAACCCCTATTATTGGCAGGCTTTCCGCGACATGCTCGAGAAAAACGGATACGGCAAAGACAACGAGAACTTCCGCGCCCGCTATCAGCTCTGGGTAGATGACATGCGGAGCTTCAACCTCGGCCGCAAATTCGAAGATTCGGACATCTCGGAACAGTCGAGAGGTTCGGTGCCGACCACCGATCTTTATGACAAACTGTACGGCAAAACCGGTTGGCGCGCCATGACTATCCGCTCCAACTCCATCGGCCAGGGCGAAGTGCTCGTAACGCCCCTGCAGCTCTGCAACATGGTAGCCACCATCGCTAACGAAGGCTACTATATCACTCCGCACCTGTGCAAGGAAGACTCCTTCCTCGAGCACAAACACATGACAGCCGTGGAGGAGCGCTACTTCCCGGTAGTAAAAGCGGGTATGGGGCGCGTGATGACCAACGGTACCGGCCGACATTACGCACTTCCGGACGGCATCACTTCGGGCGGAAAGACAGGTACTGTACAAAACAGCCGCGGACGCGATCACGCCATTTTCATCGGATTCGCTCCGCTTGACGATCCGAAAATAGCCGTAGCGGTAGTTGTAGAAAATGCCGGATTCGGCGCCACTTGGGCCGCACCGATTGCCACACTCATGATGGAGCAATATCTCACCGGCAAAATCACGCGAACGGACCTTCGCTACCGAATAGGAACCACGGTCTTGAACGCCAACGTCAAGAGCCGCAAATAAGAAATAATAGGCGCAAGCCCATAAAAAACATTACAAACGCATGGCATCTCGCCAAAATAGTGTATTCCGCTACGTCGATTGGACAACTATCGGCCTGCTGCTCATCCTGCTGCTTTTCGGTTGGATGAACGTGCTCGGTGCGAGCTGGAGCTTCGACCAGACCAACTGGTTCGACTTCACCTACCGCTCGGGCAAGCAGCTCGTGTGGATCGGTACGGCGCTGCTCATCGGATTCGTCATTCTGATGACCGACTGGAAGCTCCTGCAGGCCAGCGCCTGGATTCTTTACGGCGTGATGTTGCTCATCCTGCTGGCGACGCCCGTCCTGGCACACGATATCAAGGGCTCACTCTCTTGGATTACGCTCGGTCCTGTAAGTATCCAACCGGCAGAGTTCTCCAAATATACCACGGCCATGGCACTGGCAGCCTACATGGGGCGCTATGGCTACAAGGTGCGAAGTTGGCGCGATCTGCTCGTGCCATTTGTACTGATGGGTGCTCCGATGGCAATCATTATGGTGCTGCAGAAAGAGACGGGCAGCGCTCTCGTATACGCAAGTTTCGTATTGATGTTCTACAGAAAGGGCATGACGGGTAACATCCTGCTGGCCGGTGTGGCCGCGGTTTTCCTCTTCGTGCTGGCCCTGAAAGCAGGCGCTACGGCTGCCATCATCACGGTGCTGGCAATCACCCTGCTCGTGATTGCCTACCTATTCTACATCCGATGGAAAGACAGCCGTCGCTTCCGCTGGAGCCATATATGGATCACGCTCCTGCTGAGTGCCATCAGTTGCGGTTTCTGTGCGGGTTGCGATTGGGCTTTCAACCACGTATTGCAAGACCACCAGCAACGTCGTATTGCCGTAGTGCTCGGCATCATGGACGACCCGCAAGGCGCAGGCTACAACGTCAATCAATCAAAGATTGCCATCGGTTCGGGCGCTTTCCTCGGGAAAGGCTTTCTCAAAGGAACGCAGACCAAAATGAACTTCGTGCCGGAGCAGGCAACCGACTTTATCTTCTGCACAGTAGGTGAAGAATGGGGCTTCGTAGGCAGTACGGCCGTGCTGATCGTATACCTCATACTCATACTGCGGCTCATCACCATAGCCGAGCGGCAGCGCGACGAATTCTCGATGATATACGGCTATTGCGTGGTAGGTATTTTCATTTTCCACCTGACCATCAACGTAGGAATGGTGCTCGGCCTGATGCCGGTAATCGGAATCCCGCTGCCGTTCCTTTCCTATGGCGGCTCTTCGCTCTGGGGCTTCAGCATCCTCCTCTTCACCCTCCTGCGCCTTGACGCAGCCCGAGTAGAGCAGCTGCGCTGATGCCATATTCCAAATCTGAAAAATTAATTACAAACACTTTCAATATTATGATTCTCGACAAACTTGAAAACGCAGACAATTATTTCGACTGTGTACCCGGATTAGAACGCTTTATCGACTTCTACAAAGACAACGACCTGGAGGAACTTCCAGCTTGCCGCATCAAGCTTGACGGCGATGACCTGATCATCAACATCAACGACTTCCACGGCAAGGCAGAAGAAGATTGCCGCATGGAAGCGCACAAAGAGTACCTTGACATCCAGATTCCGCTCACCGACGACGAGGAGATGGGCTGGAAGGCACAGGTTGACTGCTGCGAAATCACCACGGAGTACAACGAGCAGAAAGACGTAGAGTTCTACGCAGACAAAGCAACGGCTCGCTTCGTTGTTCCGGCCGGCCACTTCGCCGTTTTCTTCCCGCAAGACGCTCATCAGCCCGGCATCGCTCCCGGCAAAGCGTATCGTAAAATCATTGTTAAAGCCAAAGTCAATCAGTAATGAAGTCTCTCAAAATCGTTTCCTCCGACCCTTATCTGAAGCCTTTCGAAGACGCTATTCAGGGTCGATTCGACTACGCGCAAGCCAAAGAACTGGAACTGACTGCCGGTACTCCGCTCAAGGATTTTGCCGACGGCTACCTCTACTTCGGCCTTCATAAGACCAACGACTCGTGGATTTTCCGCGAGTGGGCTCCCAATGCCACCGCTATCTACCTGGTAGGCGATTTCAACAACTGGTCAAAATCGGAAAACTACCGTCTGCAGAGCCTCGGCAACGGCAACTGGGAAGGCATCTTCCCGCTTGAAGCCATGCAGCACGGCCAGCTCTTCAAGCTCCTCGTGGAGTGGTACGGCGGCGCAGGCGAGCGCATCCCGAGCTACGCTTACCGTGCCGTACAGGACGAGCGCACCAAGGTGTTCTCCGCTCAGGTATGGGCTCCCGAGCAGCCTTATCAGTGGACCTGCCGCAACTTCAAACCGTCAGGAGAACCTCTCTTCATCTACGAGTGCCACATCGGTATGGGCACCAATGAAGAGAAAGTGGGCACCTATGAGGAGTTCCGCCTCAACGTGCTTCCCCGCGTAAAGAAGCTCGGCTACAACTGCATCCAGATAATGGCCATACAGGAGCATCCATACTATGGCTCCTTCGGCTATCACGTTTCGAATTTCTTCGCTGCTTCGTCGCGTTTCGGCACTCCGGAAGAGCTGAAGGCTCTCATCGACGCTGCTCACAAGATGGGCATAGCCGTAATCATGGACCTCGTTCACTCACACGCGGTAAAGAATGAGCTGGAAGGCCTCGGCAACTTCGATGGCACTCCGTATCAGTACTTCCACGCAGGCGCACGTCGCGAGCACCCGGCATGGGACTCGCTCTGCTTCGACTACCAGAAGCCGTCGGTGCTCCATTTCCTGCTTTCCAACTGCAAGTTCTGGCTCGATGAGTACAACTTCGACGGTTTCCGCTTCGACGGCGTAACTTCTATGATCTACCGTTCACACGGCCTCGGCGAAGACTTCAGCGGCTATGCCGACTACTATAACCTCAACCAGGACGGTGACGCCATCTGCTACCTCACTTTGGCCAACAAACTCATTCACCAGGTGAAGAAGCACGCCATCACCATCGCAGAGGAGATGTCCGGCATGCCCGGCCTGGCATGCCCCATCAAAGATGGTGGTATGGGCTTCGACTTCCGCCTTGCCATGGGTATTCCTGACTTCTGGATCAAGATGATCAAAGAGGTGAGGGATGAAGACTGGAAGGCAGGCCATATCCTTTACGAGATGACCAACCGCCGTGCAGACGAGAAGACCATCTCCTATGCAGAATCGCATGATCAGGCGCTCGTTGGCGACAAGACCATCATCTTCCGCCTCATTGATGCCGATATGTACTGGCACATGCAGCACGGCCACAGCACCTTCATGGTAGACCGCGGCATCGCCATCCACAAGATGATTCGTCTCGTGACGGCGGCTACCATCAACGGCGGCTACCTCACCTTCATGGGCAACGAGTTCGGTCATCCGGAATGGATCGATTTCCCGCGTGAGGGCAACGGCTGGAGCCACAAGTATGCACGCCGTCAGTGGGAACTTGTAGACAACGAAGACTTCTACTATTCCGACCTCAACCGCTTCGACGAAGCGATGATTCACCTGCTCGGACAGACCAAGAAATATAATCAACTGCCAGTGGAGAACCTCTGGGATAAAGAGGGCGACCAAGTAGTGGCTTTCAAGCGCGGCAAGTATATCTTCGTATTCAACTGGAACGGCCAAAAGTCGTTCCCCGACTACGGATTCCTTGCACCTCATGGCGAATACAAGGTTATACTCAATACCGATGCGAAAGAGTTTGCAGGTTTCGGTCAGGCCGACGATTCAGTTCACCACTTCACTCAACCCGATCCACTCTGCGGTGACGACAGCAAGGGATGGCTTCATCTCTACCTGCCGGCACGATCCGCATGCGTACTCGAACTCTGCGAATAAAAAAAGTAATTATTCCCCAAACAAAAATACCTTTGTTTTAAAAATCAAGCATTATGCGTCTGATTATCCAACAAAACTACGACCTGCTCTCCGAATGGGCAGCCAACTATGTGGCCAAGCGTATTGTGGCCGCTAATCCCACTTCCGAAAAACCGTTCATCCTTGGCCTTCCCACCGGTTCCTCACCGCTCGGCATGTACAAGCACCTCATTGAACTCAACAAGCAGGGTGTAGTAAGTTTCCAAAACGTAATCACGTTCAACATGGATGAGTATGTAGGTTTGCCCGAAGAGCACCCCGAGAGTTACCACTCCTTCATGTGGAACAATTTCTTTTCGCATATCGACATCAAACCGGAGAACGTGAACATCCTCAACGGCAATGCAGCCGACCTTGAGGCAGAATGCGCTCGCTACGAGGAGAAGATTGCTGCTTGCGGCGGTATTGACCTCTTCCTCGGAGGCATCGGTCCTGACGGCCACATCGCTTTCAACGAGCCGGCTTCTTCGCTTGCTTCGCGTACGCGCCAGAAGACTCTTACCACCGACACCATCATCGCCAACAGCCGCTTCTTCGACAACGATGTAAACAAGGTACCGAAGACCGCTCTGACCGTAGGTGTAGGCACCGTGCTTTCCGCCAAAGAAGTGCTCATCATGGTAAATGGCCACAACAAGGCACAGGCTCTCCGTCACGCAGTAGAGGAGCCGATCTCGCAGATGTGGACCATCTCGGCTCTGCAGCTCCATCAGCACGGCATCATCGTATGCGATGAAGCAGCTACGGACCTGCTTACTCACGGCACGTACAAATATTTCCTCGACATCGAGCGCAACAACCTCGACCCGAAGAGCCTTCTCAAGTAAATGGGTGCAGCTAAATGGTTACTGGGCGGACTCGGCTTCGTCATGGCCGGCCCGATCGGCGCAATCATCGGAGTAGTGATAGGCGGCCTCTTCGAAGGCACTGCAGCACTCCCCGGAGCAGATAATAACACGCAGGAGCGGCAGCAAGGCGGCTATCGCCGTCAGGCCGCTTCTGCATCTGATGTGCGAGTGAGCCTGCTCGTGCTCATCGCCTGCGTGATGAAAGCTGACGGACGAGTAAAAAAGGTGGAACTTGATGTTGTGAAGCAGTTTCTCGTACGCAACTATGGGGAACAAGGCGCTCTGCAAGCACTGCAAGTGCTCAAACACCTGCTTGAACAGGAGATCAATCCGGAAGAGGTGTCCGCACAAATTGCCGCCAACATCAACTACTCTACCCGACTCGAGCTCGTTCACTTCCTTCTTGAGTTGGCTAATGCCGACGGTGACTTCGCTGATTCGGAAAAGCTGGTCATCGATCGTATAGTAGCGAGCTTACGTCTGTCGGATGCCGACTACCGCTCACTTCTGGCCCTTTACCAGAAAGCACAAGACCCCAATTGGGCATATCAGGCATTGGAGATAGAGCCCGGCGCTACGAACGACGAGGTGAAAAAAGCATATCGCCGCATGGCGATGAAATATCACCCGGACAAGGTAGCCGGTGCAGGGGAAGAAATCCGCGAGAAGGCCACTGAGAAATTCCGAGCCATCAACGAGGCCTACGAAGCCATCAAGAAGCAGCGCGATATGGCTTAAGTCTTACGTGACAATTCACACGAACCGAGAAAAAGCCCTTCCCGCAAGGGAATTGCATGAAAACTTTCACCCTAGCAGCCAAAAAAACTTCTCGATATGCGTCCTTTTAGAGGGAAAGCCACCTGCAAGATTCTCAAAGATATCCGCCGGCAGATAGCCGAGGCCAACGATATCGAACTCGTAATCAAAGAGTGTACCTACCAGGGCGACTGCGCCGGCACATGCCCCAAATGCGAAGCCGAGGTCAGCTATCTGGAGCGGGAGCTTGCCCGCCGTCAGGCCATGGGTAAGGCCGTATGCATCAGCGGCATTGCTGCTTCTGCCCTTTTCGGTCTGCCGGCTGCCGCTCAGGAATGTGCGGCCGACAGTTCGCGCGCCAATAACGCACCTGAAGCAGCGGCTCAGTATCGCAGCAGCGTCATCCGAGGGGCGGTGAGCCCGACGAGTCTGCGGCTGCCGCTGTACATAACGGATAAAGGAGATACGATAGCCCCGGAGAACCTCGATCGCCTGGACATGGAAACGATAGAAAGCGTACGGATCATCCGGCCCGACGGCCACTACGCCTACATAGTGGACGGCAAGCGGGTGAGCGCCGAGGAAGCCGATGCCCTCCGTCCGGAAGAGACGTTGGAGATTCGCCTCTTCACGAAAAAAGAGGTTACACCCTTCTTCCAGAACATACCCGAAGACGGCCTCATTATCATCCGCACCACCGGTAAGCATTATGTACGAGTAAAAGTAATAGACCAAGAAGACGGAGACCCCGTGCCGGGTGCGACAGTACACGACAAGAAAAAAGGCACCATTACCGACTACGACGGCATAGCCGAACTGATGCTGGATTCGCTGGAAGAGCAGATAACGGTGGACTGCTTGGGCTACAAGAGCGACAGCCTCACCGCTGCGCCGTTTATGCTTTTCGCCCTGGAGAACGAAGGCAACCTCCTCACCGGTGAGGTTGTTATCACAGGCTACGGAACCGCGCCGCAGCCCGAAAGAAAGAAGACCTCGAAACTGAAAAGAAGAAACAGATAACCGACCTACATTACTGTTCTCAGCGTAACGTAGCGTTACGTTACGCCAAAATCATTGGGCCACCATCGTCCACCATAAACAACAAAGCCACCTCGACGGTGGCTTTGTTGTTTGTTGCGCAGCTCATATATAATAAGGTGTGCAGATACTCGCATATATAATATAAGGAGTCATTCTGCAGAGTTAGAATCGAGATCGAACGTCTCCTCTGCTGCAAGGAGCTGCTGCTGATTGAGGTGCAATTGGTTGAAAATACGCATCTGCCGCAGGAGAAGATACCACGCCAGCAGGGCAGCAGCAAAATCGGAGATAGGCCAAGCCCACCAAACGCCATTCAAGCCCAGGAAGCCTCCATTCCAAGGGATAAGCGGCAAAAGCATGCAGAGCGGAACGAGCATGAAGACTTGACGGCTTAAAGAGAGGAAGATAGCCTTCTTGGCCATGCCGAGAGCAGTAAAGAAATTGGTGGTAACAGCCTGCGAACCGACCACAAAGAAAGCACAGACCACGATACGAAGTGCTGAAGCGGAGGCGTTTACGAGTTCGCTGTCGTGCGTAAAAATGCGAACCATCAACGTAGGGCAGACTTCACCGAGGAACGTAACGGCAGCCGTGATGAACGTCGCTGCAATGGCCGTGAGTTCGAATACCCGACGGACACGGGGAAACTGGCGGGCACCATAATTATATCCGGCAATCGGCTGCATCCCCTGGCAGAGTCCCATCACAATCATGAAGAACACGAAGACGAAACGGTTGATTACGCCATAGGCAGCAATGGCCAAATCGCCTCCGTAACGCTTGAGCTGATTATTGAGAATAACCATCACGAAGCAGGATGCCAAGTTCATAAGGAAAGGCGAAAGACCGATAGCGAACATCTTGCGGGTAAGCGTCGGCTCCAGGCGCCAGATGCCACTGGTGAAATGAATCGCTTCACGCTTATCGAAGAAAACAGTAATCTGCCAACAGACAGCCAACACCTGCGAAAGTACAGTGGCCAAAGCGGCACCACTCACCCCCATATCAAGCCAAAAGATGAAAATCGGGTCGAGCACAATATTGATGAGTACGGCCATGATGGTAGCAGTCATCGACTTGAGCGGGTGGCCCGTAGAGCGAAGCATGTTGTTGAGTCCGAAATAAATATGCGTGGTGATGTTGCCGTAGAGAATAATCGACATGTAGTCGCGTGCGTAAGGAAGCGTTTCATCGGAAGCACCGAATGCACGGAGAATAGGATCAAGGAAGATGAGCCCGACTATCATTACGAGTACAGACAATGCAACATTGAGGACAATCACGTTTCCCAATACGCGACGGGCAGAGGCAAGGTCTTTCTCTCCCAGTTTGATAGCTACCAATGTACCGGCACCTACGCCGACAAGCGAACCGAATGCTGCGCAGATATCCATAAAAGGCTTAGCCACCGTAAGACCGGAAAGCGCCAAAGCCCCTACACCGTGGCCAATAAAAATCGAGTCAACAATATTGTACAACGAAACGGCCGTCATCGCGATGATGGCCGGCAACGCATATTTCATCAGGAGCTTGCGAATGCGCTCCGTACCCAAATCATTATGAGCAGCTTGCATATATCAGCAAAGAAACAAACAGACTAAACAAAGAATACAATACCTAATACATACAGACGAGCCACATATGCAGTGGCTCGCCAACAGACTGACGGGATAATTACAGCACAATCAGATTTGCGAGGCGATGGCCTCGTAGTAGGCAGCAGCCGGGTGACCGATCTGCATTGCGATAGGAGCACCATTGTCGCCACCCTCACGGATGGACTGCACGAGCGGGATCTGTCCGAGCAGCGGCACTTGCATTTCTTCTGCCAAACGCTTGCCGCCGTCTTGCCCGAAGATGTAGTACTTATTCTCCGGGAGCTCCGCCGGGGTGAACCATGCCATATTCTCGATGATGCCGAGCACAGGCACATTGATCTTCTCGTTGCGGAACATATCAATACCCTTCTGCGCATCAATGAGCGCGACCGGCTGCGGAGTGGTAACGACCACTGCACCGCTCAGCTTGAGCGTCTGCACGATAGTGAGGTGAATATCCGACGTGCCGGGAGGGAGGTCGATAAGGAAATAGTCAAGTTCGCCCCAATTGCCATCATTGATCAACTGCTTCACGGCATTGGAAGCCATACCACCACGCCAAACGACTGCCTGGCCGGGATTCGTAAAGAAACCGATGGAAAGCATCTTGACGCCATAGTTTTCAGCCGGACAGATCAAATCACGGCCGTCGACATTCTCTGCCATCGGGCGATAATCTTCACAAGCGAACATTTTCGGTTGGGACGGACCGTGGATATCGGCATCGAGAAGGCCTACACGGAAACCTTTCTGAGCAAGGGCAATTGCCAGGTTGCAAGCTACAGTAGACTTGCCTACGCCACCCTTTCCGGAACTGATGGCAATGATCTTCGCTCCCTGGAGCGGCTGCTTTTTGTCGGCAGCATCGGCAGGCATATTCTGCTTGAGGTATTTCTCGTTGATGGAGACTTGCGCGTTAGGCTCAACGAAAGTCTTGATAGCCGCCTCGCACGCTTTGACGAGCGACTTGCGGAAGGGGTCGTTGTCTTTGGGAAAGATAAGCGAAAAACTGACGGCAAAACCGGAAATACGAATATCGTCTTCGAGCATTCCGCTCTCGATAATATTCTTTCCAGTGCCGGGATAACGCACCTGCGA
>JAGHUE010000152.1 GCA_018064985.1 Candidatus Colicola faecequi
GATTGATTGTGCGCGGAGCGCTAGGAAGGGAGGCGGAACTCCTTGGGGAGGAGGCCGGCGTTGTTCTTGAAAAACTTGACAAAATAGGAGACATCGTCGAAGCCGAGCTGATCGGCTATCTCCTTGATCTTCAGATCGGTACAGCGGAGCATTCGTTTGGCCTCAAGCACCACGCGTTCCTCAATAAAACTATGCGGCGGACGATGCGCACACTCGTTGACAGCCGTGGTAAGAACCTTAGGCGTGACGCCCAATCGATCGGCATAATCGGCCACCGTACGGCTCTCACGGAAGAAGCCTTCCACCTCGCGGCGGAAGAGCGTGAAGAGACGAAGCGCACTGTTGTTGCGGGAAGAGGCCATATGGCCCTGCGCACCTGCCTGACGGTAGATAATGAGGAGGATAACCTTGAGCATGATACCCAACATATCGGCATGGCCGAGCTGGTCGGCTTTCTTCAGTTCGCTCTCCAGACAGGGCACGAGATGGCGGAGCGCACGGAGGGGCTCGGGCTCAGTGATCACATAACGGGGGCTGGCTTCGCCGAAGAGGTTGTAGCGCACGTACATATTGTCGCCGGCACGTGCAGCAGGGAAAACATCTTCGGTGAAATCGAGCACAACACCCTTGGGGCGCGGACCTTCGCAGAAAGCGTGGACCTGGCCGGGAGCTATGAGGAAGAAGGAATTTTCTTCGATAGGATAGTCTTGAAAATCAACCATATGCGTGCCGCCCGCCTCCTCGAACCAGAGCACCTCGAAATAGGTGTGGGCATGGGGCGTGGTACGGTCGGCCGCCTCGGTGAGGATGCCGTCAGGTACGGGCATACGATAAATCTCGAGCATCTGCTTACTGATCTCGAGAGGGGTACGATGAATTTGCCGCCTGGGAAGTGTGTTCATGTCTATTTGCTACTACTGTTGACTCTACTACTGAAAGCACGATAAACGGCTTGAGGCCACAAAGTTACGATATAATTTCGGTTTTTCCAAATCTTTTGGGTAAAAAAAAGGCGATTGGGCGGAAAAAAGCGGGTTTTATGCAGAAAAGTAATAAAAAACGAAAACCACAACGACAACCCAAACAGGAGAGGGTATTAATGAAACCACTAATCTCACGAATCTGACATGCGGTGTCTTTGATAAAGAAACTATAGCGGGAAGATTAATTGAACGGCGGGCAACGCCCGAAACCAATAATTATAACAAATTTTCAGACCACGGATAACACCCGCTACGCTCGATTACACGGATCAAAATGTCCGAAGGAGCATCAACGCGAGGGAAAATATAAACAACAACTCTGTAAAACGCTCCACGTCTTTAGCGATCGTCGAGCGCAAGCGAGAAAGAACACCGCGTTTTACAGGAAGCCTTAGTGAAAATCATAAACCTAATGATGACTATACATTATATTATGCAACGAGGGGGCGCGGAGGCGCATATATGTGCGGGTAGCGCGGGCGCGCACAAATGGTTGAGAGTAAATGATTTAAGAAAAAGGGGAGAAATTGTAAAAAAAGGTAAAAAAATAGTAAAAATCATGATAAATCGGAGAAATATTTGGAGGATTAAAAAATTTTACCTACCTTTGCGACCAGTTAGTAGTATGAATAGTAGTAGCAAACAGCAAGCAGAAACGATTGTTCTGCCGAGCTGGCCGTCAGGCTATCTTCGGCAATAGCATATCGGAAGGCATCATACTACAGGATGTCTTCCCGTTTGTCGTTTGATTGTTTGCCCCAAGCGCCAAAGCCCTCGTGAGAGGGCGGGCGCACAGCGGGGAAAAGCAGAAAGCCCCTTTCCTTACATCCTTTCCCCTAAAAGGGCAAGGAAAAACATAGCAAAGAAGCGAAGCTTTCCTGATGAGCGCAAAAGCGCTTGAGGCTAGAACCAGGAGCAAAGATTCAAGAAACAAGAAGCAAGAACTAAGAGTCTTGACGTCGAGATTAAGGACAAAGGACAAAGAAGCAAGAACCTACTCTACTCGTACTACTGCGAAACGAACGAAGAATAATCTTATCACAAAATAATCAGTAGTAACAGTAGTAGTATGGAAAAACAATCACTTTTTAACCATTTTCGCCACCCGGCGAGACCGCGTAGCGGAACCGGGGATGGCAGCGCTGACCGGAGTAACAGGATTACTCAGGCAGACGCGTCGTACGGCATAGCCGCACACAGAGACCCACAGATTTTTCATCTTTTCTTTCAGAGGAGACAGTACCTACACCATCAGCACGGCTCTCGGGGCGCAATCGCATTCTTGGCGACACCCAAACGTACATGCCCAGCTTCTCAACACTAATTCATAATTTTTTGGCGATACGACCGAATAGCCAGAATGGTGTAGGGCTGCTCCACAATAGAAAAGCAGCAATAAAAAGAGCCGAGAGGGCTCTGGGGGACAGACCCCGCGTGCTATCCTTAATGAATAAGGCGCACTGACCTGGGGTCAGTCCCCGGGATAAAAACAGAATAGTAGTAGTAATAACCCAATCACAAAAAATCAACGTTATGAAAAAGTATATGATCGCTCTCGCAGCAGCTTTTATGGCAATCTCCTTCACTTCTTGCAGTTTCTTCAGCGAACCGAACGAAGATGACTATATCAAGATGGCACAGTATTACGACGTAGAAGAAATCGGCATCGTAGGCGACTGGACCTCCGGCGACGGCGAACTGGCATTTGAATTTTATGCCGACCAGAAAGAAGGTTACAATGTAGGTTGGAAGCACATGTCCGACCACGAGAACCCGATTCAGATCTACTGGCAGGTAGTGAAATACGAGCACCCGAGCGAATACAGCTACGGCAGGGACCTCACTCACACCGGCGGCTACGTACGCATCCTCGGCAAGAACTTCGTAGGCAACACCTGGCTCTTTGAGATGATGGAAGACGGCACGATGGAACTCACCAGCCCCTCGGGCAAGAAGTATCAGATGGAGCGCGTACAGGTTCCGTGCTGATAAACGACAACGACAACCACAACGACAACCACAACGGCAACGACAACAGAGTAAGGACCGCTCGCATGCTCGCTAAAAGAGCAAAGAGCAAAGACAGCAAAATATCATGATACTCAGCAGTCAAGTATTAGTAGCTATCGCACTGATGGCATACGCAGCGTTCGCAATCTACAGAGAGATAGAAGAGCGAGCAGAATAACAACGACACCCCCAAGCCCCCTCAAAGAGGGGGATGTGAAGGAATAAAGAAACCTTTATGTTGGCGGGCCCGGAAGACGGGCTCGCCTTTTTTATTAATTTATTTAACAGCAACTCTGCAATCGCCCAACACCGGCGATTGCGGTAAGCATGGCCATCAAAAGAAGCGACCGCCACTCCGTCATTTCGTATAGACCGTAAGAGAAAAAGAGCAAAGAATCTGTATGACCAGCGCAAAAACGGCAAAATATCACCCGCAATTTGCACAATCCATTTTTTTTCACTACCTTTGCCGTTTGAAACCAATAAATATCTATTGGATATTTAAAATTCAGACAATGGCAGAACCATTCTTTACATTACTCAATACGGATACGAACAGCGCGGCACGCGCCGGCATCGTACGGACCGACCATGGCGATATACTGACGCCAATCTTCATGCCCGTAGGCACCGTAGGTACGGTGAAGGGCGTACACCGCCGCGAACTGGAAGACGAGATCAAGGCACAAATCATCTTGGGCAACACCTACCATCTGTATCTCCGTCCGGGTACGGAAATACTGCAGAAAGCGGGCGGCCTGCACAAGTTTGAAGGTTGGACTCGCCCCATCCTGACGGACTCGGGCGGCTATCAGGTGTTCTCACTGGCCGCTATCCGCAAGATGAAAGAAGAGGGCGTAGAGTTCTCGAGTCACCTGGACGGCAAGAAACTCTTCTTCACCCCCGAGAGCGTGATGCAGATAGAGCGCGAGATAGGCGCCGACATCGTGATGGCCTTCGACGAATGCTGCCCCGGCACGGCCGACAAGCAGTATGCCCGCACGAGCATGGAGCGCACGCACCGCTGGCTCGACCGCTGCATCACGGCCTTCGACAGCACACCCGACCTCTACGGCTACAAGCAGCACCTCTTCCCTATCGTACAGGGATGCGTATACCCCGACCTCCGGCAGGAAGCTGCCAAACGGCTGCGGGACCTGGACCGCGACGGCTATGCGATAGGCGGCTTGGCAGTAGGCGAACCGGCCGAGAAGATGTATGAGATGATAGAAGTGGTGAACGACATCCTGCCGACCGACAAGCCGCGCTACCTGATGGGCGTGGGCACTCCGTGGAACATTTTGGAAGCAATAGAAAGAGGCGTAGATATGTTTGACTGCGTAATGCCTACGAGAAACGGCCGCAACGGACAGATCTTCACCTGGCAGGGCGTGATGAACATGCGCAACAAGAAATGGGAGGACGACTTCACTGAACTTGACCCGATGGGTACGGCATACGTGGATCATCAGTACACCCGCGCTTACGTGCGCCACCTCATCCACTCCGACGAGATGCTCGGCCTGGAGATCCTCTCCATCCACAACCTGGCGTTCTACCTGGAGCTCGTAAAAACCGCACGCGAGCACATCCTCGCCGGCGACTACAAGCAGTGGAAAGACGGTATCTTGCCGATTATAATGCATCGGCTGTAACCGGCAAGATAACTGATGAGCGCTTTGCGCTTGATGAGATGGCAGAGCCATTTGATGGGCGCTCCGCGCTTGATGAGGCCTCCGGCCTTGATCATTCCAACAAGCGAGCCCTGCTCGCCCAACAAGATGCTTCTGCATCCCAACAAGAATTCATTCCCAACAAGCGAGCCCTGCTCGCCCAACAATAATTAATGGCAAGACAAAGAAGACATACTGACTGGGGACGACTTGAACCATACAGGCTCAAGACGCTTGACCGGTATATCATCAAGAAGTTCCTCGGGACGTTCTTCTTCTCGATCGTACTGATCCTGAGCATTGCCATCGTATTTGACCTGACGGAAAAAATCGACGAGTTTTTCGAGAACCAGGCTCCGCTCAAAGAGATCATCTTCGATTACTACCTGCCCTTCATACCGTATTACATGAACATGTTCTCACACCTGTTCATCTTCATCAGTTGCATCTTCTTCACCTCCAAACTGGCGAACAACTCGGAGATCATAGCGATGCTCTCGACGGGTATGTCGTTTAACCGCATCATGCGGCCTTACATGATTTCGGCCACGTTTCTCTTCCTGCTGTTCTTCGGCCTGGGCGGCTACGTGATCCCGCACGCAACGGGCCGAATGCTCGATTTTCAGGACAAATACATCCAGAAATTCACGAGCGAGAACGCGCGCAACATCCAGATAAAAGTGGAACCCGGCACGATGCTCTACATCGAAACGTTTCAGCGGCGGACCAACACCGGCTACCGCTGCTCGTATGAGCACTTCGACGGCAAGACGCTGCAGATGCGTATCACGGCCGACCGGATCGTTTACGTAGAAGACAACACGTGGCGCATCGAGAGCTACACGAAGCGCACCTTCAACGGACTCTATGAGGACGTGGAGAAAGGCAACCGCATGGACACTATCATCCCGATTGTGCCGGACGAGCTCTTCATCACGGCCGAAGAGGCGCAGGAGATGAACAACAGCGAGCTGCGGCACTACATCAAGCGCCAGACTGAACGCGGAGCCGGCAACACCAAGGCTTTCGAAACGGAGCTCCACAAACGCTGGGCCGCCCCGCTGGGCGCTTTCATCATGACGCTGCTGGCGCTCTGCCTCAGTTCACGCAAGGTAAGAGGCGGCATGGGCAAGAACCTCGGTATCGGCATTGCGCTGACGGCGGCTTACGTATTGTTCTCCACGGTGAGCAGCACGTTCTCCGTGACCGGTACGATGTCGCCTTTCATGGCCGTTTGGCTACCGAACTTCATCTTCCTGGCGATCGGTTTGTACTTATACACAAAAGCTCCGAAATAAAGCCCCTTTCCCGCCCTCCGGGCACCCTTTCCCCTCAAAGGGCAAGGCCCGTAACGGTATTGCTAATATAAAAACGATATACATAATGAAAAAACTTTTCCTTACCATTGCAGCTGCGATGATGACCCTCGGCGCAATGGCCTGCACCAATTTTCTGGTAGGACGACTGGCTTCGAACAACGGCCAGACCATGATTACCTACGCAGCCGACTCTTACTCGCTCTACGGATTTCTCCGCTATCAGCCTGCAGCCGACCACCAGCCGGGCGAGATGCGCAAAGTATACGACTGGGACACCAATAAGTTTCTGGGCGAGATTCCGGAGGTGGCACACACCTACTCCGTAATCGGCAACATGAACGAGAAGCAGCTCACCATAGGCGAGACCACCTACGGCGGTCGACTCGAGCTGATGGACACGACCGGCGTGATGGACTACGGAAGCCTTATTTATATCGCGCTCGAGCGCTGCGCGAATGCGCGCGAGGCAATACTCTGCATAGCCGACCTGGCCGGCAAATACGGCTATTACTCGGAGGGCGAATCGTTCTCGATAGCCGACCCGAAAGAGGTTTGGATCATGGAGCTCATCGGCAAAGGACCGGACAAGAAAGGCATCGTATGGGTAGCCACCCGCATCCCTGACGACTGCATCTCGGCACATGCCAACCAGGCGCGCATCACCACCCTGCCCCTCAAGAAAGCGAAAGCCATGAAGGGCAACAAGCAGATCATGACCAACATGGTAGACGGCCAGGAATGGTGGTGGAGCAAAGACGTGATAGAAGTGGCTCGCGAGAAGGGCTATTTCTCGGGCAACGACGCCGACTTCAGCTTCTGCGACGCGTACGCTCCGCTCGACCTCACGGGCGCTTACGCTTGCGAGGGCCGCGTATGGAGCTTCATGCGCAAATACGACGAAAGTTACGACCAATATCTCCCCTACGTGATGCATCAGAACAACGACCACATGCCGCTCTTTACGAAGCCCAACCGCAAACTCGCAGCAGCGGACCTGAGAGAGGCCATGCGCGACATGTATGAAGGCACTCCGCTCGACATCCAGCAGCAGGAAGGCGCCGGCATCTGGCATTCGAAGCTCCGCTACGGCGGCCTGGTATTCACGCTCGACAGCACCGAATATTGCTATCCGCGTCCGACCGCCACGCAGCAGAGCGTATGGTCGTTTTTAAGCGAGATGCATGCCGACAAAGACTTCGGCACGTTCTGGTTTGGCGTAGACGACGCAGCCACCAACGTATACATCCCGTTCTTCAGCTGCGCCAACAAAGTGCCTTACTGCATGCAGCAGGGCAACGGTGACCTCCTGAAATACTCGCACACGAGCGCTTTCTGGGCCTTCAACACGGTAGCCAACTACGCTTACACCAAATATGAGCGCATGCTGCCGGAGATCCGTTTCCGACAGGCTGAGTGGGAGAAGCGCTTCGACGAAGACCTGCCGCTGCTGGAGAATAAGATCGGCAAGATGAGCGTAGAGCTCCGCAACGATTACCTGAGCCAGTACAGCTGCACGCAGGCAGATGCCGTAGTGGCCGACTGGCACGAGCTCTTCGGGTTCCTGATGGTGAAATATCTGGACGGCGTAGAGAAGAAGCAGGACGAGCAGGGCAAATTCCTCCGCACACCGGAAGGCGAATCGACTTCGCCCAACCGCCTGAAGCCGAATGAAGAGTATCTGCGCAGCATCGCTCCTGCGGTGGCTCATTGAAAAGAACAACAACTCTGTAAATGCCTCAACACCGGCATTTACGCTCTGATTACGATGAATTCTAATATGTTATGCGAGTGCAGTGTGGGCACTCGCCGATGTTGATGTTAAATTATAAATAGCTATATCATGGAAGCAAAAGCAGTTTTCGACATTTTTGCCGAGATCAACAAAGTTCCCCGTCCGAGCAAGCACGAGGAGAAGATTTGCGAGTGGCTCATCCGCTTCGCAGAAGAGCACAAGCTCGAGTATGAGTACATGCCGCTTGAAGAAGGCGCTACCACCGGCAATATCCTGATGCGCAAGCCCGCCACTCCGGGCTACGAGAACCATCCGGCAGTAGTATTGCAGGCACATATGGATATGGTTTGCGAGAAAAACGCAGACTGCCCGATCAACTTCGAGACCGATCCGATAGAAACGTATATCGAAGACGGTTGGATGCACGCCAAGGGTACCACGCTGGGTGCTGACGACGGCATCGGTATGGCTATGGCACTGGCCATCCTGACCGACGACAAAGCTGCACATCCGGCCGTGGAGGCTCTCTTCACCACTGACGAGGAGACCGGTCTGACCGGCGCCTTCGCTCTCCGTCCGGGCGTAATCAAAGCCAAGACGCTCATCAACCTCGACTCGGAAGACCACGGACAGGTGTTCATCGGTTGCGCCGGCGGCATTGACACGTTGGCCCACCTCTATTACACCGAGGAAGCCGCTCCTGCCGGCTATTTCGCAGCCGAGGTGAAAGTGAACGGCCTGATGGGCGGTCACTCCGGCGACGACATCAACAAGGGCAGAGGCAACGCCAACAAACTGCTGACCCGCATCCTCTTCCGCTGGATGAAGGAAACGGACCTGCGTATTGCCAAGATAGACGGCGGCAACCTCCGCAACGCCATTGCCCGCGAGGCACAGGCAACAGTATTGGTGCCGATGGCTTATAAAGAGCAGCTCAGAGTAGCATTCAACATCGTGACGGCCGAGATGGAGCAGGAGTTCGGCGAAGTAGAGAAAGAGATCCACTTCGAGCTCAACAGCGCAGACGCTCCGGCTACCGTGCTCCCGAAGGAGATAGGCGACAAGCTTATCCTGGCGCTCTACGCTTGCCCGCACGGCATGGTAAAGATGAGCAGCGCTATCCCGGGATTGACGCAAACGAGCACCAACCTCGCTTCGGTAAAGATGAAAAAAGACGAGAAAGGCAAGTTTATCGAGATCAACACCTCGCAGCGCTCGTCGGTTGACTCCGAGAAGCACGCCATCAAAGACGTGGTAGAAGCCGCTCTTGCGCTTTCGGGAGCCGAAGTAACCCATGGCGACGGTTATCCGGGTTGGACTCCGAACGTGAACTCTCCGCTGCTGGAAGCTACGAAGAAAGCATACGTACGCCTCTTCGGCGAGGAGCCGAAAGTGCTGGCTATCCATGCCGGTCTGGAATGCGGTCTGTTCCTGGAGAAATATCCCGGACTGGACATGGTATCGGTAGGTCCGCAGATGGTGGGTGTTCACTCTCCGCTCGAGAAACTCTCCATCGAGAGCACGGAGCAGACATTCGCTTGGCTGAAGGAGACACTCCGTATGCTCTAAACAAAAGAACGTCGCGAGACTACAACCGGAACAAAAAAGAAGCGCCCTTTGCGGGGCGCTTCTTTATGTATAGAACCAAGCGTTCAGTATGGGAGAGGAGACCATGTTTGCACGAAAGCAGGCTCTTTCTTCTCCAATATCAAATCGAAAGACATGCCTAATGCATTTCGCGAATCGATATCAATGACCGTATAACTGCCGGCCAAAGATGACACTTTCACTTTGTCGGATTTATTCGCGGAACGGAGGTCGTAGAGGCCTTCGATCAGAATCTGCATCGAGGAGCGATCCCACGTGGGGTCAGCCACAGAAAGCGTGAGGATATCAGCGGACTGCTGCATCATCAGAGCCGCAATACCATCGGAACGGACAGATGGGAGCGAAGCCCCTTTCCCGGCGCTCTGCGCCACCCTTTCCCCAACTGGGGCAAGGGGCGATAGATCAGGCGACAATAGCGACGTTTTTTGCCAGAAGTTGGCGGCTACCAGGTTGAGCCCGAAATGGTAGACCGCCTGCAGCGCAGGCGTATTGCTGAGGATGCGGACATCGGGCTGGCGGCTATAGAGCTGCGCATCGGAGATGGGCATATCCGGCAGAAGGACATAGGAATATGAAGCCGACGAAGGCGATGAGCCATGATTGATGTAAAGCTCCGTACAGTTGTCCGTGATGTTAGCAAAGAGGACCGCTGTATCGGGGAACCAATAAGCACCTACCCCATCGAGATAAGCCATGCGAGATGGGCCGACGGAGCGATCGGAAGCTGACGACAGGCGATGTAGACGTCCGGGAACCGGCCAA
>JAGHUE010000149.1 GCA_018064985.1 Candidatus Colicola faecequi
ACGTGCAGATCCATCGTCCAGTAGTCCGTGTTGTGCTTCTGCCAGTAGTCTGCCAGCGTGTAGCCGTGCTCGTTGCCGTTGAGGAACTCGCTTACCAGCCCTTCTCCGAAGAGAATCTCGCGGCCGTAATCCATCAGCGTCTTTTCCTCTTTCTCGCGCTCATCCACCATCAGGTAGTCCACGGCCAGGATCTTGCTTCTCCATGCCAGGTTGGTGCCTATGCTGATGCGCTTGTAGTTGTAGTCGAGCGAGAGCTTTACCGTGTGTTTGTTCCTGTATTTGAGGTATTTGCTTGTGTTGCTCGAATATTTCATCTTGAGCGGCTCCGTATAGGTGAGCTCCTCCTCGTTGCGTGCTTTGTAGTCTGCATCCTCCGGCTCGGAGAAGAGATACGATGCCTGGTAGCGGAGGTGCGAGTCGCGGAATACTTCATAATCGCCTGTCGTCTCTATCTCTACACCGTAGATCCGTGCGTGCGATACGTTTACGAACTGTGCCCCGATGCCCAGCATGCCGTTCATGTCGCCGTTCAATGCCGAAGAAACCATCTGGTTGATTGCCTCCTGCGAGGTAACGAGCTCATAGGTGTCGTTGTTGAACAATCCGAACTGAAACTCGATCATGTTTCTGTATTCGGTATAGAATCCGGCTACGTCTACCATGCCCCTGAATTTTCCTTTCTGGAATGCCTGCTTGAAGCCCAGTTCTGCGTTGTATCCGCTTTCCGGCTTCAGCTCCGGGTTAGGGTAGGCGCCTACGCCGCCGATGTCTTTTCTTGCGTATTTCTCCGTGATCGACGGATTCCGGTATCCCTGTCCGAAGCTCGCTCTGATAAACGATGCCTTGCCTGCCCGGTAGTTGATGCCGGCGCGGAAAACCGGCCGAACCGGCATCTCCCACTTGCCCAGCTGGAGCGTTGCCTCTTTATAATGGTCGTCTATGCGGTAGTATTCCAGTCGCATGCCGGTGCTCAGCGAAAGGCGGTCGAAGAACCGTTGGTCATACTGCAGATAGGCGGCTGCATTATCCGATACGTGCGAACCTGTTACCTGAGAGATATTGCCCACGTGATTCCATGTGGCGCCGGTCGTGATGCGGGCGCTGTTCTTCCATTGCTTGGCAAACTGATAATCTACATACGCGTAATGCGTGTGGTCGGCTACTGTCCGCTCCTGGTCCTTGTTCATCAGTTGCATCACCATGCCCGAGATGTCCATCACGTCAGTTGTGGTCATGTTCGGGAAAAACTCCGTTACAAGGTCGGCCGCATTTTCTATCAGAGCTTTATAGTCTTCGTTGCTGATGGCCGAGATGATCGGGAGCAACGGTTCCATGTCGCCATTGAGCAGCGACTTGGCAAAGTCCACTACGTTATCCGTATTGATGTCCTGCCTGCCCAGTACGTCCAGGATCGAGGCTGAGGCTGTCGGAGTGGTGAGGTTGTCTGCCGTGAAGTTGTAGCGGGCGCGGATCTTGTGGCTGATGCCCGTCTCATCGTTGGTATAGTTGAAGAACGGATCCACGGTGAAGGAGTTCTCTTCTCTTCCCATATTGGTTACGGGGCTCGGCTTGGTCGGCTGGCTGGGCGAGCGCCATGCGAAGAAATCGCCGTATTGGTTGCCCATATAGCTTACGTTGGCGCCGTAATCCATATACAGGCCCGTAGGCATGGCCTGATGGTAATCGAGGTTGCAGGCCAGATGTGCTCGCTGGTTGTAAGCCTGCTCTCTGTAGCCTTCATCTGTGAAGAGATTGCCGGAGATGCTCAAGTCCAGATCGCCGATGCGTCGGGTATGACTCACGTCAATGCCTTCGTAGAGCGGCTGACGGACGCTGTTCAGTCCGAGCGAACGGCCGAGTGCCATCACCTTGTAGTTCTGCGGCTTCCAGAACTCGTTGTTGGTGTAGTTGTACGAATCTGTCTTGTATCGGCCGTAGATGCCGGTATAAACGGATAAATGTGTCTGCGGCTCCAGGCCCGGACGTTCTGTCCGGATGTTGATCACACCGTTGAGAGCCGACGAGCCGTAGAGCACCGACCTCGCGCCTTTGATCACCTCTATCTGCGAGAGGTTCTCCATCGGAATCTGGTTCCAGTTGATCTCTCCCGTTTTCGGACTCAGCATCGACATGCCGTCCAGCAGAATCTGCGAGCGGGCGCCTACGCTGTATGTCCACCCGCCACCGCCACGGATGCTCGGCTGCTTGTCTACTATCTCTACGCCCGAAAGCGTTTTCAGAGCATGGGTTACGTCTGCCGGCGATTGTTTCTTTACGTCATCGGCTTTCAGCACTTCCATCGAAACGGTTACTTCGTTGAGGTTCTGCTCGAAGCGTCCGGCACTTACTACCACCTCGTCGAGCATGTCGCTCGAAGGAGCCAGTTGGCAGTCTACCCGTTTGGTTTCGCCTTGCAGTACGGCCAGTGCGCGGCTCTCCGAAGAGTAACCTACATAAGAAAATTCCATCTGATTCCAGCCGGCAACGCCTTCCAGCCGGTAGTTGCCGTCGATATCGGTTACGGTTCCTTTCTGGGTGCCTGCAATCCTGACGGTAGCACCCACCAGCGGCTCGCCGGTGGATTCATCCGTAAGCGAACCTTCTATTATTTGCGCGTGCGCTCCCGCACATACGCATATACACCATAAAATGGTAATCGTTTTTAGTAATTTCATCAGACTAATTCCTGCTAATACTTATTTTTCGGGGCCTACACTACCCCTTGTTAATTGAAAACGGTCGCAAAATTACTGCCTTTTTTTTATCTCTGCAATACCGATTGTTATGAAAAGAATATATGTCATTATTTAAGAAGATTAGAATATATTATCATAAAATCACCGAATAAAACACTATATTTTTTAAGATTAATAATATATCTGTTATGAAAGAATGTTCTGTTCTTTTGATTTTGTTTTCTGTAATTGTCTTAATATTGTGCATCTCGGTAAAAAATAGTAATTTTGCAGCGTTTTAAAGTATTATTTTTTTTGATGAACAGTAAAATCATCCCGTTATTGGATATTCCTTACGAGTTTGTCGCCGGTGAGGATGTTTCAGGGGCAGATCTGCAGAGCTACGGTTGTTTCCCGTGCAGAATCCGGATGGCCATCTTCCTCTATTGTGTGGAAGGCTCAATGCAGATCAATATCAATCTGCAGGAATACTATGTCGAGAAAGGGCAGATTCTTGTGTTGTTCCCCAATTCCGTTGTCCAGGTGATAGGCATCTCGGATGATGTCCGTGCTAAAATCATATGCGTTTCTTCTTCTTTCGTGGAGAGTAGCAACCTGCTGCGGTCGTTATCTGCCGTAGCCGATGTGATAATGCGCAATCCGATTGCGTCTTTATCGTCCGATCAGGCGGAAGTCTTTGCCTGTGCTGTGGGAATGGTTCGCCAGAGCACACGTGTCAAGCCGGAGGAAATCCGCAATCAGCTTGTTTATAATACCATTCAGAGCATCTCTGCCATGCTCCTGACGCGATATTCGGAAGAGAGTAGTCTTTTCTGCAAAGGTGCTTCCCGAAGTGATGAGATTCTGAAGCAGTTTTATGCCCTGGTGCTTAAGCACTATACCTCTGAGCACAAAGTGAATTTCTATGCAAACGAGCTTAATATCAGCTCGTCTTATCTATGCGCTTTGGTAAGTCGCGAGTCCGGAACTACGGCTATGCAGATCATCAACCGCTCGATTATTACGGATGCTAAAGCGCAGCTGAAGAACGGTACGCTTCCGATCAAAGCAATTGCTTTGTCTCTTGGTTTTGACAATCCTGCTTTCTTCAGCAAGTTCTTCCGCTCGCAGACGGGCAAGACACCTGTAGAATACCGCAATGAAGGCTAAAGGTTGCGCTCTGCCGACACAAAAAAAACGCCGCACCCTCGTGGGTACGGCGTTTTCTGTTTGTTTGAGCTTGTCCTCTTTTTATTTGAGCGTAAATACGAAGCTTCCTACCATGTTGCCATCGATGAAGAACTCGGCGGTGTACATGCCTTCCTGAAGAATCTCTTCTACCGGCCAGTAGAGCACCATGCTGACGGCTTCGCCTTCATACTCGAAGTCTTTTTTGAGAGAGTAGGGCTGGCGGCTGCCTTCAAAAGAGAAGGTATTGCTTTCCGACTTGAGCATCAGGTCGCTGTCCGGTCGGCGGAGCTGCATATACACGGTCTTGTCGCCGGGCTGTGCCGTTACGTTTTTCGCTACAGTGAAGTTGAACTGCAGTTTCTGAATCTGTGAGAAGCGGCTCGTCGATTTGTCGCGCTTGTTGAGCGGAGTCATCTGAAAACCGGTCACTTCCATCATGGCTGCACGGCTTACCACTTCCGTCAGGCGGGTCTTCTCTTCGGTCAGCGTCTGGTTTTGTGCCGATACTGCCTGATACTGCTCTCTTACTTCGCGGTTCTCCTGCTTGATCTGTTTGTTCTCGCGGTTGAGCGAGTCGATCTGTGCCACGTACTGCTGCATCACGGTGCGGAGAGTGGCCAACTCTTTCTTGAGGGCGGCAATCTTCTTGCCGTCGGTTGCTTTCGTGATACGGAGCTCCTCCAGAAGATCCTGTACGCGCTGCTTCTCTTGAGCAAGTTCCTGCACGAGCGAATCGTTGGAGATGTTGAAGTTGTAGCCGTCGTACTGGAGAGCCAGGTTCTCGTATTCGTCTTCCAGCTGCTCCTTTTCGAATGCCATCATCTCTTCCATAGCAGCGATGTCTTCCTTCTGCTTGCGGTTCTGCGAGAAGAGCAATACGAGTCCGATTACTGCTGCGATAAGTGCTGCGCAGAGTATGTATTGGGTATTTTTGTTCATAATCTAACGTATTTATTGGATTCTGTGAATCGTTCCTACAACGACGGGATTACTTTTTCCAGGTGAATGCCATGCGAACCCTTGAGCAGGATCTTGCGTCCTTCGAGCGGATTTTCTGCCAGATAAGCGATGAGCGAATCGGCATCGGCAAACTTCTGAAAGTCGCATCGGGTTCCCATCAGCTCCCCTCCTACGAGATACACTTCTTTGAAGCCGCGGCGTTGGACAAGGTCCACGAGTGCCTGGTGCTCCTGAGCCGAATAATCGCCCAGCTCGCGCATGTCGCCGAGGATGAGCGTGTCGCCCGTAAAGCTGCCGATAGCGGCATTCATGGAGGTTACGTTGGCATTGTATGCATCCACCACTACCGTATTCTTCTCCGTCTGCATCAGCTGGCTGCGGTTGTTGGCCGGCACATATGCCCGGATGGCGGCTTCGCCATCTTCGCGCGAGATACCGAAGTATTCACCTACTGCCAGCGCTGCCTGCACGTTCTCCGAGTTGTATTCGCCTACCAGCTTGGTTCCTTCGAGCATTTTCCCGGTGTGATAACCGATAGTCTTCAGCTCGCCGGCCATCTCGCTCAGGTGCTCGTTGTCCAGGTTGCGGAAGCAGAAGCCGTCGTGAGCCGCCAAGAAATCGTAGAGCTCTTTCTTGGTGTTCTTCACGCCCTCAAAGCTGCCGAAGCCCTGCAGGTGAGCCTTGCCTACGTTGGTGATGAGGCCGCAGTCCGGTTCGCATACGTTCACGAGTTCTGTGATGTCTCCCGGATGACTGGCGCCCATCTCGATGAGAGCCAGGTTGTGCTCGCGCGTGATTTTCAATACGGTCAGCGGCACTCCGATGGAGTTGTTCAGGTTGCCCTGCGTATAGAGAAGATTGTATTTGGTCTTCAATACGCAGGCTGTCAGTTCCTTCGTGGTGGTCTTGCCGTTAGTGCCCGTGATGCCTATCACCCGGATGCCCAGCTCCCTGCGCCAGTCGCGAGCCAGCTCCTGAAGCGCTGTGAGAGTATTGCTTACGAGGATGGCTTTTTCGCCGAGCTCCTTCGCAATTTCCGGATTGTCTACCACTACGAGCGAGGCGCCTTTTTCAAGGGCCTGGCCGGCAAACTTATTGCCGTCGAACGTTTCACCATGCAAAGCGAAGAACACGCAACCTGCAGGCAGGTCGCGTGTGTCTGTGCTTACGCAGATGGATTTATTTCTTGTTAGGAAGCTCCAATCCATAGCCCTTCTTTTTATCTTCAGCCTTCAGGAGTACGGAGAGAATGAAGGCGAGTACGCCAAACGATGCGAAAACGGTCATCGGCACCTGATAGCCGCCGGTGGCAACGCGGAGGTTACCGATGAGCAGCGGTACGAGGCAGAGACCTACGTTCTGCACCCAGAAAATGAGGCAGTAGGCCGAACCGAGAACCTTCTCGTCGATGATCTTCGGTACGGACGGCCACATGGATGCCGGTACGAGAGAGAAGCTTACGCCGAGTACCAGAATCGTGCAGAGCGCGAGTGTCTTGCTCGGGAAAGCGGGCAGTACGAATGCGAAGATGGCGTGACAGCAAATCATGATCAAAGCGCCGATCATCATCATCGAAGCACCCTTACCTTTGTTGTCGATGAAAGCACCGAGGAACGGGGTGAGTACCATGGCCAGAATCGGGAACCACTTGAAC
>JAGHUE010000084.1 GCA_018064985.1 Candidatus Colicola faecequi
GCGTACCACATTTCATTCTTGCCGAGAGATTCCTGTTCTTCCCAAGCTTGCTCGTCATCAGGATGCACCTGTACGGACAAGTCAGCATCAGCATCGATAAATTTCACAAGCAACGGGAAGCGGGTACCGAATTCTTCAAAGATACGGTCGCCCACCAGTTCCTCCATATACACTTCCAGCAGTTCCTGGAGGTCATTGCCGGCCAGACGGCCGTTTGCAACCACCGTGTTGTGGTCCTCAATAGCAGCCACCACCCAACTTTCACCAACGTTATCCATACCTTGAGCGGCCGGATACCATTGGCGTATACGTTGACCACCCCAGATCTTACTCAGGAGTTCGGGTTCGAATTTAAGAGGATAAAGCATATGCGACAGTTTTTATTAATGATTAAAGATAATTAGAGTCAGCAATCCCCACCATACGGCAAACGCGCATAGTGGGGATGTAAAGCAGCAAGACTAGAACAGAGGAGTCGGATATACACCAGCAGCGTGAAGCGCAGCAATCTTATCCACTACCATCTGACGGTCTTCGGCATAGGTAACGCCAAACCACTTGGCAGTAGTATCAAGCACCTTACAAGTACTCTTGCCGGCAACAATAAGGTCGTTGACAAGCGTAGGGATATAGAACTCCGACTTGAGTTCCTGACCATGCTCCTGGAGGAAGGTCTTGAATGCTTCTTCCACATAGCCGAAATACTCGGGAGTAAAGCCCCACATGTTCATAGAAACAGGAGTCGTATCAGCAATCGGATAATCCACACCATTGTCGGTGAAATAAATCTGACCATCCTTGCGCTCGATGCTCGTACGTTCCACTACGTTGGTAAGATGACCTTCCGCATTGGTCTCGCAAACGCCACGACTGACAGAACCATGCTCGCTGAGAGTGTTGGCTACGCGATAGCCCACCATGGCATACGTGTTCTGCTTGTCAGCTACCTCATTGAGGAAGTCAGCCAAGACAGCAAACGACTCCTTGCCATAGAAATCGTCAGCATTGATTACTGCAAAAGGTTCTTTGATGATGTCCTTGCCCATGAGCACAGCATGATTGGTTCCCCATGGTTTTTTGCGCTCTGGCGTATAAGTGTAGCCGGCAGGCACGCGGTCAATCGACTGGAAGCAGATTTCGCAAGGAACCTTGCCTTCATACTTGGCAAGCACAACACGCTTGAAATCTTCTGCGAAGTCTTCACGGATTACAAATACAATTTTTCCGAATCCCGCACGGAGTGCGTCGAAAACGGAATAGTCCATGATGGTCTCACCATTGGGGCCGAGACCGTCGATCTGCTTGAGTCCACCGTAGCGGCTACCCATACCAGCAGCAAGAACAAAAAGAGTTGGTTTCATATTATAGATTAATTTTTAATTACGGAAGGTAATTTCGGTTTTCTTCCGAAAGGTTATTCTATCTGATTACTTTTGTTTCATGCCAAAAAGCATCTCCTCATCGGGAGCCACTTCTACACGACCGTTATTCTTTTTATGACGGAACCAGAGGCCATATACCTCGGAGCAGTTGCCGGCCGTAGTAAACGCGTGAATATTATTGTCGCGCATGAACTTCATCAAAGCTGAAAACTCGTCCTGCGTGAGAAGCGTCTGAATCTCAATCTGCTCCTGACGGCTGAAACCGCCTTCCAGATGATAAAGCGAGCAACCGCGAACGAGATCATTGATAATAAACGAGCGGATTTTCTCGTAGTCGGCAGAAATTATACAAACACGTTTCCTTCGACTGAGGGAAGCCATGAAATAATCGATAACCAGGCCGTTGATCCAAGTACCGATCAAACCGATGACCACCATTCGGAAATCGTTGATCAGGAATGCAGAACAGCAGATGAGAGCGCCTCCAATCGACACGGAAGTACCGATATCGAAATGGAAAAATTTATTGATGATTTTGGCCAAAATATCCAAACCACCGGTAGAGGCATTAATGCTGAACTCGATTGCCTGCGAAGTACTGAGGAGAAGAACAAAGCATACGAGATCGAACCATACATCCCCCATTCCGAGTCCGGCCGACATTACCGAATCACGCACCTGCTGCAGCACCTCTCCCGAACGGCTCAGCAAATAAGGGTTGCCCATCGGATCGAGCACCTGCGCACCGGCCTGCAATTGAGCAAGGATATCGGGCGCATCAATTACCTGGTGCGTAAAATTGGTGTAAGGATAGATCCTATCGAGCAACTGCGTCAGCGGGCCCAGAATCATAGCCGTATAAACCGTCTTTGCCCCAAACTCGTTTCCTATAAGAAGGAATGCACATATGAGCAGGAAAGCATTGATACCCATCACCCAATAGGAGAACGTATCAGCAGTTCCGCCGAAAAGCGTATTGAGTACAATGCTCAAACCCGATATCGTACCGATAATCAGGTGACTCGGCATAAGGAAATAATATACTGCTGCAGCACCGATGGAGATGCCTACAGTCATCAACACAAGCTCCTTATAAAAACGTTTGGTATGGAGAGCAAACCAAAAACTCCGACAGAGTTCGATCCAATACTGAGCAGTAAAATACTGCTTTACAAAATCGTTCATGGTAAACAGCGGTCAAACCGTTGATAATAAGGTAAAAGAGGCTAAGATAATGCTTTTTAAAAGAATTGGCGCTACATTGCTGCAGCGCCAATCTGTCGGGCAAGCTTATTCAGCGTACTTGCTGATATATTTGTCAACATCCTGAGCTTCATTGCTCATCGGATAATCGTTCTTAATGGACTCGAAAGCCTTGATGGCCTTCTTGGTCTCGCCGGTTTCGAGAAGTACGAAAGCCGCTTTCTTGAGAGCTACAGGTGCAATAATCTCGTTCTTCGACTCAGCAGCAGCTTCGAATGCCTTGAGAGCCTTGCCATATTCGGTCAACTCAACGAATGCATTGCCGAGGATAAGCTTGGAAGCGGGAGCGATATTGAGGTCTTCGCCATCAAACTTCTTAAGGTAAGAAGCAGCTTCTTCATAGTTGCCAAGCTGATATTCGCAGAGACCTGCATAGAGAGCGGCAAGCTCGCCCTGCTGATAGTGGGAATACTTTTTAGCAATTTCAGCGAAACCGAGGCAATCAGCGTCATCGCCTTCGAGAGCAGCCTGGAGGTTACCCTGCTCGAAATAAACAACAGCCTTAGCAGTTTCATTAGCAGCTTCTTCAGCCTTCGGCTCAAGGATGTACTTGTTCACAGCGATTACACCGCAGATAACTACCATAATGCCCAGAATGGTCCAGGAAATCCAGGTAGCATTCTTCTCGATCCACTGAGCAGCCGAGTTGCGAACTACTTTAACTTCTTCTTGAATTTCTTCTTGATTAATGTTCTTTGCCATAATTATAGTCTTTTATTAATTTATACAAATCAAAAACGCACACAAGTGCACATATTCGGACTGCAAAGATACAACATTTTTTTCACATTAGGAAATATTCATCATTTTTTTTACAAAAAAAGTGATATTCCTTGTATAATCCGAAGAATATACATACCTTTGCAACGGTTTCAGCAGAGTCGACTGCGATCAAGACTCGCAAAAAGGTCCTTCCTTGCGAGCAGACTTACTGGAGTCCTTGTTGTAATAAGAGACCGGAAAACTCAACACATTATTCTCACCGGGTCCTCTTGCCTCCCAATGGCGTGCTGCTACTCAACGCCGTGACCTGATTCTTCAGTAGCGAAGAGGTAGGCAGATTACAAAGGGTTGCAACGGCCTTAATCCTGTTTTCAGGAGTTTTCTCGCGTATAATACAACGAGGCTCCTTTTTTATCGATCAAGGGCACCCCGGAAGGAGTGCCCTTGATGTATTTTATCCGCTATCCGTTTGTTTGCCAGCGGAACATCCGCCGGATGAAAAACCGGTATTACCTGCGATAACGAAGACCGAAAGTGAAGACGAGCTTGTGAGCCGTCCTGTCATACTCGCCCATCGGTTCCTGCTGCAATTCATGTCCCCAGACAAGGAAATGCTGTGTGCTGTACTGATAAGCCAGCCCGAAAACTCCCCGAGCTGAGCGATAAGACAAACCGCAGGACGCAAAATGCTTCATCCCACCCTCACGCTGATCGGTATCCAAACGCGGACTGCCATAATCAGGCATGAAAGCAGATTGGCCGTAAGCATACTTGCCATACAATTTGGCCGCATAACCGAAATCAATGAAGAATTTGTTCGTGGGTGCCCACTCAGCACCAACTTTCAGCATGTGTTGCGGACGGAATCCCACTTCCTTCCGGAAAGCGCCATCATACTCCACCGACAGCAAACCGCTGCGGCCAAACTGCACGGCTGCACCAAAAGTGCAGCGCCACGGCATTACCAAGCGCTCCGCATTCACATTTCCATCGTTGAAGAAGTAATATTGGTTGTATGTCGTATCCGTATGCGCGACTATTCCACCTTCATAACTGTAGCTGACAGAGCTTACTACAGGCGACTGTAGGGCAGCCGAAACCCGAAGCATATCTACCAGTCGCCAGATAGCACCCGCACTTATGCCGATGCCAACTCCTGAGGCCCACATCTTCGAGTTGACCGTGTAGTTGTGGCCGGATTCAAAACTCTCGAAGTAGGAAGCCACCTTGCTATAATCCAAATTACGAACATTGGTGCGGAAACCCAGATAAAACCGATTGCTGATATTGCATCCCCAACCGAAACTGTAGTCATCGAGTTTGCCCATTTCCTCCACATGTACATGCGCATCCACATTGCCGCCTTCAAGCGACTGCCACTTGGTCGGTTGCCCGGGCAATGTATCCGTCAGAAATCCGTCGAAACCCGCATAAGCAAGCCATGCAAGACCGGCAGAATTGCGGACTTCATCAAACGTATATCCGTCAGAAAGAGCCGCCATCACATCCGTTTGCGAAGAATTGAGTCCGGATGCCGAAAACTCGAACGAATTGTTGAAATTGCTCAGACGCTCGTAGGAAATAATAAGACTATGCTCAATCAGTCCGTGCGTACGGTTTTTATGGAAATTGCCTACGTAACTGGCTGCAGGAACACTCCACTGCATAGGTTTGTTTACCCGCACATCGAACGAGAACGACACTTCGCTTCTGCGGAACACACCCAAAGCTGCAGGATTATCCTTCACTGCCGACACATCACCTCCCAATGCAGCCATTGCACCTCCGAGGCCCACATAACGGGAGGAACCCGTAATGTCTTCTTCGGAGAAGATAGCCGCATCAAAGCCCGTAGACTGAGCAAAGAGTCCAATGCTCAACAGCAGCAGAAACAATATGGATGAAATGCGTCGCATGAATGTGTCAGAATATGACAGTATTTGCGTGATTCAACGTATCGGCAGATATGGAATCAGTCGGTTCATCTATTATAAACACCACTTCCTGCATCTTACTTTTGTCGTAGTGAGGCACAAGCGTAGCATTCATAATCTCCTGCTCTACAGCTACCGACTCCGAATAATACAAATCATCCACGTAATCGTCAGCAAAAGCTGCCGTTACGCACAAAATCGAACCTATGAGAAGCAATCGTTTCAAAACCGGCGCGGATAAAGGATGGATAAACAACTGAGTAAAAAGCACATAGCGCAAGCCGAGCCTGCGCTATGAAGAGATTAAGCGTGGAAACCGATGATCTGACGAACTTCCTGAAGCGTCTTAGAAGCGCGTTCGTGTGCAACCTCAGCACCATGACGGGCTACGCGATCAAGGTATTCATCGTTATTACTGAACTCAATGATGCGCTCACGGATTGGAGCGGTAAGTGCACAGATATCCTTTGCAAGCTGCTTCTTAAGGTCGCCATACCGAATCTCGCAAGTGTTCCATTTCTCGTTGAAATACTCGAGCGTATCGGGAGTAGAAGCCACTTCCATGAGGGTGAAAAGATTCTGGATGCAGTCGGGTTTCGGAGAATTCGGCTCCGTAGGTCCCTGGTCAGTAAGCGCTTTCATCACTTTCTTGGTGATGGTCTTCTCATCTTCGAAGAGGTAGATGCAGTTGCCTTCCGACTTGCCCATCTTGCCGCTGCCGTCGAGACCCGGGATTTTCACAGCCTTATCGTTGAAGTGGAACGATTCGGGCTCTTTGAAGTATTCCACATCGTAAATACGATTGAAACGACGGGCAAAAAGACGAGCCATTTCCATATTCTGCTCCTGGTCTTTGCCTACAGGCACCTTGTCGGCCTTATGCATGAGAATATCGGCAGCCATGAGGCTCGGATAGGTAAGCAGACCGGCATTCACGTTGTCGGGTTGCTTGCGCACTTTCTCCTTGAAGGAGGTGACGCGCTCGAGCTCACCCAGATAAGCGTTCATATTGAGATAGAGGTACAGCTCCAGCACTTCCTTCACATCGCTCTGAATGTATATCGGAGCCTTTTCCGGATCAATGCCGCAAGCCAGATACTCAGAGAGTATCACCTTGGCCGAACGACGTATATCTTCCGGTTTGGGATGGGTGGTGAGACTGTGCCAGTCTGCAATGAAAAACATGCAATCGTATTCGTCCTGCATCTTTACAAAGCTCTTTACAGCTCCGAAATAATTACCGAGGTGCAGGTTTCCGGTAGGGCGGATGCCACTTACTACTCTTTCCATGATGGATGAACGTGTTATTGGTTGATGCTGATAGGAAGTCCTCTGCGGATGCGCTGCTCGAGCGAGGTGAGCGTTTCAGTCTTGGCTACACCGGGAATCTCCTGAATCTTCGAGTTGAGAAGATACAGCAAGTCGGCATCATCTTTCGCGTAGAGCTTGATGAGCAAGGAAAAACCGCCCAGGGTAAACTGACTTTCCACCACCTCGGGAATCTTCTCAAGCTCGGCAATAACCGATTTGTACATGGAGCCCTTCTCAAGCGTGATTCCCACGTAAACGCAAAGCTGATAACCCAGCATTTTCGGATTGACGAAAAAACCGCTGCCTACAATCACACCTTCGTCGTACATGCGCTGAACACGCTGATGGACAGCCGCACGGCTGACGCCACACTGGTCGGCCACATCTCTGAACGGGATGCGCGCATTTTGGGTAATGATCTGGAGAATTTTCTTATCAAGTTCGTCAATTTTTTCCATATCAACAGATTATAATGAATAATTTGCTGCAAAATTAACTATTTTTTTCAAAACAAACAACAAAAAACGCGAAAATAATACGATTTAATAGCAAAATGTCAGTTTTTTGTAAAAACAACACGAGCAAAACCGTAAAATGTGACATTTTTTTCGAAAAAGGAGCCACCTGAAAACAAAACTTTTTCCGGCTATAAATCGTAGCTGATTTTGTGAGATATCATGCGGGCTTTGTGTGGACGTTGAGTGGACGTAGAGTGGACGTAGAGTAGACTTTTCCCCTTTCAAAAGTCTCATGGAAGTCTCATCAAAGTCTCATCAAATACATCGGCTCCCGGATGCACAAAAGTCTTACGGAAGTCTTACTTACGTCTTACATAAGTCTTACAAAAAAAGCACAAGATTTGCCTATACCGAAAAATCTTTGTACCTTTGCAGCCAAAATCAAAAACAATGAAAGAAGAACTGCTCCAAGAATACGTATCGGCCCACAGCAGCGCCGAGCCGGAAGCCCTCAAACGCATCCAACATCGGACCGGACTCTATACCGTCAATCCGCGTATGCTTTCGGGCCATACGCAAGGTCGCCTGCTTTCGATGATCAGCCATATCATCTGCCCCATGCGAATACTCGAACTCGGCACTTTTGCCGGCTATTCGGCACTCTGTCTGGCTGAAGGGCTGCAAGAAGGCGGCAAAGTGGTGACGATAGAGAAGAATGACGAACTAGAGGACTTTATCCGCGAAAATCTCAGTCTCTCAGAATTCGGGAACCGGGTGGAGCTCCATATCGGCAGCGTAAGCGAAGTAATCCCCACTCTTCCGCAGGATGAGCTTTTCGATCTCGTGTTCATCGACGCAGACAAACGCGAATATATTGCCAACTACGAGCAACTTTTCCCGCTGGTACGGAAAGGCGGTATCATACTGGCAGACAACACGTTGTGGGACGGCCATATCATTGAACCGGAATACGACAACGACAAGCAGACCATGGCCCTCCGTGCATTCAACGACCACATTATGCAGGATAATCGCGTAGAGAAAGTCATCCTCCCCATCCGCGATGGACTGACCATCATCCGCAAGCTTTCCGACTGACACATTATATATTATATATACGCAAAGAAAAACGGGCACTTTCGAGTGTCCGTTTTTCTGTCATTCGCTTGCCATTATTCCGCTTCTGAATTGCGCGCAACCGTATCGCCTGCTACAGAGGGCTGCTCCACAGGGCGGCTTTCAGCTTCTTCATAAGCAAGCTCTATCTCACGAGCACGCGCCTGTTCTTTCTTGTTGAGTACCGTATCAAAGCCCTTGCCGTAAACGCCACGGACAACCGTCTGACTGACAAATGCATTCGGATCAATTGCCTTGATAACATCCATTACTTCTTTCGCTTCGAACTTCTTCACAAGCACGGTAACAACTCTCATCGGACGCTGTGAATACCAGCCCACACCATCGAGCATCGTGACACCACGATGCACCTGGGAGCTGATAGCGTCGGCAATATCCTCGGCATTTCTGCGGGAGAAAATGAAGAACTGAACCGACTGGCGGGCATTGTTCATGACCGTATCAACCGACAGCATGCACATGAACGTGAAGCAAAGACCCATCACAAGCGGTTCCAAAGGATGCTCAAGCGAGCGGATATGCGGAAGGAAATACGCGCAACTGATAATGAGCACATCGCAAGCGAAAAGCACCCGTCCGAGCGACACATGCTTGTATTTGTTCACAATCATCGCCACAATATCTGTTCCGCCCGTTGAACCGTTGTTGAGATACGTGATACCCAAAGCCGCTCCACAGAAGAGACCGGATACTACACACGACATAAATGGATCGGTAAGCATCGGAGTGGAAGCAATCGGGATAATACGAAACCAGACAGTCAGTCCGAGCACACCCCAAATCGTCCGAACGCAGAACTTCCAGCCCAGCAGCCAAATAGCAACTACCAGAAGCATGGAGTTCAACGCCAAGGTAGTGATCCAGACGGGAATCACTCCTCCCGAAGCGAAATAGATAATTTCCGTAAGACCCGTGAGACCGCCACCTACAATTCCATGAGGGATCATCAGCCGATTGATTGCAACGCCATACGGGAAGAGACAGATGAAAATCGTAAGGAGTTCCATGATGTCTCTCACCACACGACGCTTACGGAAAGCAATCAGATCGTTTTTTATTTGTTCAGCTGTTTTTGCCAAAATAAATGGTTTAATTAGTTAATTATCAGAACTTGGCAACCAAATTACGATCGCCAAATCCGTTGTCCACACGACCTACCGGAATCCAGAACTTGCAGTCGCGCACCCAATCGGTAGGATAAACGGCTTTCTCACGCGAATAAGCGTGATTCCACTCCGAGTTAACTACCTCATATTCAGGGCACGGAGCATTGAGAAGCACGTTATCGGTCTTATCTGCACGGCCGTCTTCCACCTCGCGGATTTCTTCGCGAATAGTAAGCATAGCATCAACAAACTGATCCAATTCGCGGAGGCTTTCGCTCTCGGTAGGTTCAATCATCAACGTGCCGTGAACCGGGAAACTGAGTGTAGGAGCGTGATATCCGAAGTCCATCAGTCGCTTAGCGATATCCGTTTCAGTAATGCCTGCAGCCTTGAACTGACGGCAGTCGAGAATGAGCTCGTGGCCTACCCTGCCGGTTGCGCCCGTATATACAATACCGTATGCGTCACCCAACTTGGCAGCCAGATAGTTGGCGGCCAGAATAGCAGCAGCCGTTGCCTCACGAAGACCTTCTTCGCCCATCATATTAATGTAGCCATAGCCGATAAGCGAAATATTCGCATTTCCGTAGATAGCCGAGCTGACGCGGTTGTGATCTTCCTGCGGGAGGCAATGCTCCAAACCTGCACGTACGCAAACCGCGCCTGCACCAGGGCCACCACCTGCGTGAGGAGATGCAAAGGACTTATGGAGATTCAGATGGCAGACATCTGCTCCGATAGTGCCCGGATTGGTAAGTCCGATCTGCGCGTTCATGTTTGCACCATCCATATATACCAAGCCGCCTGCTGCATGAATCATATCGCACATGGAGCGAACTTCCATCTCGAAAATGCCATGCGTGGAAGGATACGTAATCATGCAGCCGGCCAGTTGCTCGCCACATGCTTCGATCTTCAGTTTCCAATCGTCCAGATCCACGTTGCCGAGCGTATCGCATTTTACAATAACGGGCTCAAAACCTGCCTGAACGCAACTTGCAGGATTCGTACCGTGAGCCGATTCCGGAATGAGCAATTTGGTTCTTCCTGTGCCCTTGAGCGCTTCACGTATTACGACAAGACCGGTATACTCGCCCGCAGCACCCGAAGTCGGCTGCAATGTAGTAGCCTCGAAGCCGGTAATGACAGCCAGTTTCCACTTCAAGTCTTCAAGCAACTCCTTATAGCCTTCTACCTGCTCTTCCGGGGTAAGCGGATGGATAGCCATCAGGCCGGGGAACGTGATAGGCATCATAGCCGAAGCCGGGTTGAGTTTCATCGTGCACGAACCCAATGGAATCATCGAATGCGTCAGAGATATATCCTTACGTTCGAGGCGCTTGAGATAACGCATCATTTCCGTTTCCGTATGATACTTGCAGAACACTTCTTCCTGCAGATAATCCACTTCACGAACGAGCGATTCGTCAATAGCCCAAAGCCCGCTAACCTCATCGGAATCACCAATCTGCGGAGCCATTCCGTCAGCAGCTTCTGCGAAGAGACTGATCAAGACGTTGAGGTCGTCAATCGTAGTTGTTTCATCGATAGAGAGACTTACCGAACCGTCTTCTGCATAGAAGAAGTTCACCTCCGCCTCTTCTGCCATCTGACGGAAATCGGCTACTGTAAGACTTTCCGGGAGACGAATCTTGAGCGTATCGAAGAACTGGGCGTTCTCCTGCTCGAAGCCGTAAGCCTGCAGCAATTCAGACAGGCAAACGGCTTTCGAATGGATATCTTCCGCAATCTGGCGGATGCCTTCTGCACCATGATAAACGGCATACATACCGGCCATCATAGCCGAAAGCGCCTCTGCCGTGCAGATGTTCGAAGTGGCTTTCTCGCGCTTGATATGCTGCTCACGCGTTTGAAGCGCAAGACGGTAAGCCGGATGTTCATGCGTATCTTTGGAAAGACCAATGATACGGCCCGGCAGATCGCGCTTGAACTCCTCACGGGTAGCCATATAGCCGGCAGTAGGACCGCCAAAGCCCATCGGCAAACCGAATCGCTGAGCCGTACCGCAAACAATATCTGCACCCCACGAGCCAGGAGCTTTGAGAAGGGCGAGAGCCATCAGATCGGCCACTACAGCCAAGCGGATACCTGCAGCATGCAGGTCTTCAGCCATATAGGTATAATCTTCTACCGAACCGTCGGCATTCGGCCATTGGAGAATAGCTCCGAAATATTCCTGAGACGGCTGGAAATTGGCCCACTTGCCGATTACGAGTTCAATTCCCTGTCCGGCAGCACGGGTCTGCATTACGGAAAGCGTATTCGGGAAAATCTTCTCATCGACAAATACCTTCTTCACACCATTTTTCACTTGCTCGCGCGTGCGAAGGTTGCGCATCATCGTTACAGCTTCAGCCGCAGCTGTTGCCTCGTCCAGAAGCGAGCAGTTGGAAAGCGGAAGACCTGTCAGATCGGAAATCATCGTCTGGAACACGAAGAGCGCCTCAAGTCGGCCTTGCGAAATCTCTGCCTGATAGGGAGTGTATGACGTGTACCATACCGGATTTTCGAGCATATTGCGGGCGATGACGGATGGCGTATATGTACCATACCAGCCGCGACCGATATAGTTCTTCAGGGGTTGGTTGAGCTGGGCATAATATGCCATCAGATCAAGATGTTCCTGCTCGGTAAGGGCTTCCGGGAGAGAGATGGGCGCCTGCAGACGGATATTCTGCGGAATCGTCTGATCAAGCAACTGTTCAATACTGGCTGCACCGATGGTCTGCAGCATTTGTTTCTGATCAGCCTCAGAGAGACCGATATGACGGTTTTTCAGGTAATTGCTCATAAAAACAAGCTTTAATATGGTATATTTGGGCGCAAAGATAACACTTTTTTTTAGATTGCGCAACAGTTAAGCTATTTTCTAAAAGAAAATTTGCGGATGTGAAAAAAAATTGTTACTTTTGCAAATGGAATACGATTCCCCCCGTACCGATTGCCGCAAATCCGCAAAAACAGGTTGTGGCAGACGGCTTTTTGGCATGTTCATTATTACACCTCATGGCTGACAGTTATCTCACTATCCAATCTGCGTCGAAAGGCATCTATCGCGACAAAGGCTCGAAGTTTCTGGCCTTTGCACATCCTGTACGTACGATCGACGAAGTGAAAGAACTGCTCGATAAATACAGAAAAGAGTATTACGATGCTCGCCACGTATGCTATGCATATATGCTTGACCCGGATCAGACCGAATTCAGAGCCAATGATGATGGAGAACCGTCAGGGACGGCCGGTCGGCCTATTCTCGGCCAGATCCGCAGCAACAACCTCACCTGTATTCTTGTAGTGGTGGTACGCTACTTCGGCGGTATTCTCCTCGGTACGAGCGGCCTTATCGTGGCTTACAAAGAAGCAACGGCCGACGCGCTCCGCAATGCGGAAATCATAGAAAAAGCAGTCATGCTTCCGCGTACGCTCCGTTTTCCGTATGAAAAGATGAACGAAGCCATGCGAACGCTCAAAGAAATCAATGCACATATCCTGTCGCAATATTGGGAAGACGGATTGTGCGTCATTCACTGTGAAATAGAAAAGAAATATGAAAACAGAATATGATCAGATAGCCGCTTACGAGGGCCGGCAGATTGCCTCGGCCGCCAAGCGGATTCTTCACGACGACGACTTCAACCGATGGTTTCGTCGCACCACAGGCCGACGCCTGCCCGCTGCTGCCAAATTTCTGGCAGTAGGCGCGTTGCGCGTTATCCCCAACCCGCTTCGCTTTCTCGATTACAAGCTCACACTCCAATTCCTCAATACCATCATCAGGAAATCTACCGACGGAGTGGAACTCGTCTGCAGCACCAGGCCCGACGGCAGCCGTTTCTTCATGACCAATCACCGGGATATCATACTGGACGCTGCCTTCCTGTCAAAGGAACTTCGAGAGAAATACGATAACCGTCCGTACCTCGGCGTCGGCAACAACCTCTTCGGCAAACCCTGGATAGAAGACCTCATGCGCATCAACCGCTGTTTCGCAGTAATCCGCAACGGAGGTCCGAGAGAAGTGGTACACAATGCACAGGTATTATCCGATTACATCGCACATATCCGTCACAAAGGCGAATCGTTCTGGATGGCGCAGCGCGAAGGACGTGCGAAAGACAGCAACGACACTACCCAACCTTCTGTGCTGAAGATGCTTACGCTCGCTTCCGAAGACAACCTCATCAGCGCCCTTCAGGAGCTTCGCATCACCCCGGTAAGCATCACCTACGAATACGATCCATGCGACTATCTGAAAGCCCGCGAGATGCAGGCGAAGCGTGATAATCCGGCCTATAAAAAGACCGCCAAGGAAGATATGCTCAACATGCAGACCGGACTGAACGGACAGAAAGGGCACATCAGCCTTGTCGTAACGGAATGCATCAACTCCGAGCTTGAAACACTCAGAAATGCTACACGTATGTCAGAAGATGGCACAAAAGTACCGCTTTCAAAAAACGAAATTCTCCGTGAAGCAGCTGCCATTATCGACCATCATATCCACTCCGGCTACAAATTGGCTTGGACCAACATTGCTGCCATGAATATCCTCGACGGGCAGAGCGAACCCGAAATGGAGAAATACATCCAAAGCCGCATTGACAAGATCCAGATTGAGCACCCAGACACAACCTTCCTCCGCGAGTGCCTTCTCGAGATGTATGCTAACCCGGCCATCAACCAGCGTAAAGCTCTGGCTGCTGCCGAAAAACAAACAGCATTATGAAAAAAGCCGTTTTCCCCGGATCGTTTGATCCCTTCACCATAGGCCATGCCGACATTGTCCGCCGTGCCATGCCACTTTTTGATGAAATAATCATCGCTGTAGGCATCAACCATCAGAAGCAACCTACTTTCCCGCTCGAACAACGCTTAGAAATGATTCGCAAAGCTTTTGCCGATACGGACAAAGTGCATGTAATGAGTTACGATACGCTGACGGCAGATTTTGCCGCCGAACAAGGTGCGGAGTATATCATTCGCGGCATTCGCAGCGTGCAGGACTTCGAATACGAACGCGCGATGGCCGATGCCAACAAGCAACTCTCCGGAGGAAAACTCGAGACCGTAATATTCTACACCGATCCGCGCCATGCACACATCTCCTCCTCTTTGGTACGGGATTTGTACTTCCACAAGAAAGATATCACACCTTATATAGTATGATCAAGAAATCAGCCATAGTTTGCCTTCTCACGCTTTCTGCCGCAGGCATCTGCCTCGCACAGGCGCCGGCTACTACGAGAGCCGACAAGAGCATCGCAATTTTCAACGACGTATTCCGTCAGCTTGACGTGAATTATACCGATACACTCAACTACGACCTACTTACAGAAACGGCTATTGCCGAAATGCTCAAGAAAGTCGACCCATACACCGTATACGTACCTGAGGATAAAGATGAAGACCTCAAGCGTATGACAACAGGCAAGTACGGTGGCATAGGCAGCACCATCATGCAGAAAGACAAAGCAATCTACATTTCAGAACCATATGAGGGGCTGCCGGCACAGCTCAATGATGTACGTGCCGGCGACCGTATCGTAAAAGTAGACGGAAAAGACTGCGAAGGAAAGTCTACGGCAGAAGTATCGGCCATGCTTCGCGGAAAAGCAAACACAAAAGTGAAGCTTGAACTCGAGCGACCGGGCGAAAAGAAGCATATTATCCGCGAGTTCGAACGTAAGGAGATCAAACTTCCTACCATTGAATATGCGGCCATGCTATCGGACAAAGTGGGCTACATCTCTTTCCAGGAATTCACGGAAAACAGCTCCAAAGAATTCCGTCACGCTCTCGAGGAACAACTCATGCCGGCAGGTTGCCAATCGCTCATCATTGATCTCCGAGGCAATGGCGGCGGTCTTATTTCCGAAGCAATAAGCATCCTTTCGCTTTTTGTAGAGAAAGGCACAGAAGTAGTATCCACCAAAGGGAAAACCGAAGGATCCACCCGCTCCTACAAGACCACTATCGAACCGCTCTACCCCAACCTGCCGCTCACAATTCTCGTTGACGAGCACTCGGCATCCGCTTCAGAAATCACCTGCGGAGCACTTCAGGGCCTCAAGCGTGGTACG